>NZ_JAUBRB010000073.1:0-28255 GCF_036701585.1 Microcoleus sp. POL10_C6
CAAGCTATAAAAGCGATGGTTAATCCAGATCTGCAAGAACCATCTTTAATTCCTCAAATTTAGACCTGAATCCTTACTAACTCTGCTAATTTGCGATCGCTGATGTCGAACGCTGTGATTAATATTGAGGCTTTTTTTTCAAATTTGATAATATCTACAGTTGCTTCAATCCAGCGCATTTCTCCGGTTTTCGTGAGAATTATTAATTCATATTTTGAGCCTGGAATTGAGCGCGCGTGGCTGAATTTACCCCAATTTTTAACTATTTCTAGAAAATCTCGATGAATTAAGTCGTATAAATCCAATGCTAGTAATTCTTCGCGAGTATATCCTGTCAGAGCTTCTGTCCGAGCATTGACATAGCGGAACTGTCTGCGGTGATAGATAAATGCAACAGCATTCACAGTTTCTATCAGTTGGCGAAACTTTTTTTCACTGCGCCGCAAATTTCTTTCAGCCCTCTTGCTATCAGTAATATCTTGTGCTATATATAACTTGCCGCTGACCTTGCCTTGACTGTCGCGAATAATTGAAATAGAAAGCAGTATAATTATTTTTTTTCGCTGTTTAGAAAGGTAGACTTTTTCCACGTTGTGGACAGAACCTTCGGCTGTTAAACTTCCTAAATCTAACTCCGGGGCTGGTGATTCACTTTTCTTAAAAAGTCCGGCTATTGGTTTGCCTAACAACTCTTTTTTAGAGTATCCCAAAAGTTGACAGGTAGCTTGGTTTAACGACAGGATATGACCGCCGGGGGTGGTCGCAATTATCGAGACGTTCATTTCCTCGCAAATATCCAGGGCATATTCGGCAGTTTGCTGCAAATCTTGGGTCATTTGGGCAATAGTATGCCAGATATCCTGTTCTTTTTTTGGATACAACACTTTTTCTCCTTTTGGTAGCTTGTCATTCTCTGTGTCAGACTTCGGCTTGATTAACCTGATCGTCTTGGATAAGCTATTTACTGTTTTACACCTGATTAATAATGAGATTAGTACACAAATAAAAATCAGGTAATAAGCGATTGTTTTGAATCTAATAGTAGCTTCTTTTCTAGGAGTTTCCTGAGATTCTATATAATTGTAATTCGGTAATTTTACTGGCTCAATTTGGGATAAGTTATCCAAAAATAATGGGGCGCTTGCAGAAGTAAGGGGGCGGGCTGCCGATCGCAAATAGCTATGTTTCTGAGACCGAACCAAAATCCCTTCTACAGGGCGAGTGCCAGCTTCATCTCCTAGACTGGTCGGTAATATTTTTGGATTAATCCAACATTCCACACCAAAAAGAGCAACCGCGAAAGATCCCAAAATTAATTGAAAAATTCTTTTCATTTGCTCCAGCTCCTAATAATTTCAAATAAATCTTTTTATGCGCCATAAATCTAAAAAAAATTAGCCGAACTTTTTCTACCCTGGGCCAACCCAGCCACCATTAATTTATGTGGATTTGTAAATTAAATTTTACCAAGCTAATAACTGAGCTTTATAACTAATTACAATTTTAATCTTAATTTAAAATGTGTCATCAGCCATTGTGCCACAAATTATCCGCCATTCTGCCTAGACACTGGGTGGAAGCGCGCTAAAATTAGATAATTCCCGCAAGCAGGCGACCGGGATTTGTTAGAAAAATAAACAATTAGCTTAAAATCCATGCAGAGGTCCCCTAATTGAACCCATGAGTCAGACCATCCCAGAACTCCAAAAAGAAGTCCGCGCGCTGCAAGCAGAAGTTACCGCCCTGCAAGAGTGGCGGGAAAAACTTGGCGTACAGCGCTCTGAGTGCCGAGTGGCAGTCAGTTTTCCCAAAAATAATACTCCTGAAGCCATTGCCGAGTTCCACCAGCAAACTGCTGCTTTTGGGGAGCAGTGGTTGCAGCAAATCCAGGAAATTGACCGAGAGACTAAAAATATTGAAAAGCAACTGCAACAAAAACAGGCTTTACTCAATTACAAGCAAGGTGAACTAGAAAAAATACTGGCCGGAGAGCACTGGCAAGAAGTAGAAAACACTGTTCAAACCGGGGAAAAGCGCTTGCAAGCACAAGCTCGCAGAATCAATCAAGTCGCAGCGCAGCTAGAGGTAGAAATTCAAGCTTTGAAAGCACTGTACGACCAACTAAATCCGAGTTATTCCGAGTGGTTTCAACAACCAACTCAAATAGTCAAATTTTCTGCAACAACTATTCCTTACGCTGTTCCAAGCAGCAGCGGGTTGATATTGGAGAATAAGGAGATTGAGTGGGAAAAAAAGTAGTTTTGACTTGTAAAATTTAAAGGTAAATTAGTGATTTGAATGTCGCCGTCGAACCATCTAATAAGCAAGACAGATTCGACGGCAACATTGCAACGCATTTTCCTGCTTTTTTAGAGAAAAAATACAAAACTGCCTCTGGCGCAGCTAATTTTAAGATTTTTTAGTTTCTTTTTTTGAAACAGGTTTATTTTTAACTCTGGTGTCAATCTAAAATCTAAAATATAACTGTTCTGGACACATCAACCGGGTTTTACGAAAAGACTTTGTTGCAGCCCTCGCTTCCGCTAAAACACCCGGTTGATGAGAGCGATGAGTGCGTAAGCTGTGTCTAAAATCTCAAATAGACTTACTAATGAAACAATTGATTTGGATAGCGCTATTTATTCTGGTTGCGGTGACGGCTGTGGGTTGGCGTTCTGACTCGTGGCAGCGGTTTTCGGGTGTACCCGAATTAGGGATCGATCGCAATATCCACACTTCCCAAAACCCGTCTCCTTTACCGCTTCCTGCTGAAAAAAATACTTTTTTTCAGCCCCAAATTGACCCGTCTCGTTTGTGGAAACACGTCGATAGTTTAGCAGGAGAACGCGATGGAGAACGAGATCGCTCTTTTACTAGAGATTACATTTCTAAACAACTGCAAACATTAGGATTTTCCCCAGATTTGCAGCCGTTCGATCGCGGAATCAACGTCTTCGCTGAGAGAAAAGGCACTGACTCAAACGCGGGTGCAATTTTAGTGGCAGCACACTACGATACTGTACCAAACTCCCCAGGCGCTGACGACAATGCGACGGGAGTTGCAGTAGTTTTAGAAGTAGCAAGATTGCTGGGTTCTCGTCCCACGCCTCGGACATTGCAAGTAGCTTTTTTCGATAGGGAAGAAATGGGACTTTTAGGCAGTTTAGCATTTACAGGTAGCGACGCGCGGTTAAAAAATTTGCAGGGAGCGATCGTCCTAGATATGGTAGGTTATGCCTGCCGCACGCCCGGATGCCAGCAATATCCCGAAGGATTGACAGCGCAACCTTTTCTAGAAGCATCGGGGGTAACTTCTCCCGACAAAGGCGAGTTTATCGCTGTGATTGGGGATGCGGAACATCCGCTGCTATTGAAAAGTTTTGCGGAGTCTGGAAAAGCCGATTTGCCGCCGGTGGTGGCGCTGCCGGTTCCCCTGAAAGGGTTGCTGACTCCCGATGTTTTGCGGAGCGACCACGCGCCTTTCTGGTATAAAGGAATTGGTGCTGTGTTGGTGACGGATACTGCAAATTTGCGATCGCCCCACTATCACCAATCTAGCGATACATTAGCCACTATCGATCGACCTTTTTTCGCCGGTTCTGCTCAAATTGTTGTTAATGCCGTGGCTAAATTATTGGAATTAGGTAATTAGTAATTGGGAATTGAGCATGGGCAATTGGGAATTGGGGATGGGGCAGGGGGCATGGGGCATGGGGCATTGGGCATGATGACTGTTATTGAGACTGCCAACGACCCACTAATAACTAATGACTAATGACTAATGACTAATGACTAACAAAGAAACCCTGCAACGGCATTTACTGCAACTAGACAATCGAGGCTACAAAGCCTACAAAGACATTCAAGGTAACTACGACTTTTCTGAATTCACATTAATTATTGATTACGTGCAGGGAGATCCGTTTGCTTCTCCCAGTAAATTTAGAGTCATAGTTCCGCCAAACATTGCTCAAATTCCCCGCGAACATTTCAACTCTCGCAGTCGAGAAATAGCCTTGCGAGATTACCTAACTCGCCAGTTTGACCAAGCAGCACACAGCATCAGCAGCAAACGCGGCACTGGGAAAAGCGGTTTGATTGCAGTGACTCGCTTCGGACAAGAAGTTTTAGAGCGAACTTCCGCATTTATCATTTCCTCAAATACATCCGATATCGAAGATTTAGGAGGAGTTGAAGTGCGATTTGCCGTCGGACTTCCAGCGGGCGGGCGCAGTATTTTAGGGCGACAAGCTGCTGAAATGCTGTGCGAAGATATTCCGCAAATTGTCAGCAAGTCTCTGAAGTATGCTAACTTAAATGCTGGGGAATGTCGCCGTCACGTTGAAACTGTAGAAGATGCTGACTGGCTGCGGGAACAGTTAGCTGAAAAAGGATTAGTTGCGTTTGTGGCTAACGGTTCTATTTTGCCCCGCCGCACGGGTGTTGACAACCGTCCTTTGTTAAATAATGCTGTGGCTTTTCAGTCGCCGCCCTCATTAAAAGTTAAGTTTAATTGTCCGAATCGCGGTTTGATTTCCGGTATGGGTATTCCCGCTGGCATTACTTTGATTGTTGGCGGCGGCTATCACGGCAAGTCAACTTTACTCAGGGCGATCGAGTTGGGAGTTTACAACCGAATTCCGGGAGATGGTAGGGAATTTGTGGTGACTAATCCGGCGGCGGTTAAAATTAGAGCAGAAGATGGCAGAAGTGTGGCGGGAGTGGATATTTCGCCTTTTATTAACCACTTGCCACAAGGTAGAGATACTGCACAATTTTATACTGAAAATGCCAGCGGTAGCACGTCGCAAGCTGCTAACATTATTGAGGCTTTGGAAGTGGGGAAAATGCCTGTTTTATTGGTGGATGAGGATACGGCGGCGACGAATTTCATGATTCGCGATCGCCGAATGCAGGAACTCATCGCTAAGGATAAGGAACCGATTACGCCGTTTATTGATAAAGTGAGACTATTGTATGCAGATTATGGCGTATCGACTATTTTAGTCATGGGGGGAAGTGGCGATTATTTTGAGGTTGCAGATACTGTGATTTCAATGGATAACTTTCAAGCATATAATGTGACTGAAAAAGCTAAAGAAATTGCTAAAAATTACTCGATTAGCCGTGCTGCCGAAGGGGGAAAACTTTTTGGTGAGATTACTCAAAGAGTGCCGATTCCTGCTAGTTTAGATCCGAGTCGGGGACGGCGAGATGTGCGGGTTAAGGTGCGAGATGTTGATGAATTGGCTTTCGGAACTGAGGATATTGATTTGGGTGCTGTTGAGCAAATTGTCGACAGCGGACAGTTAAGGGCGATCGCTGCGGCAATGGTTTATGCTAAGCAGCAATACATGGACGGAAAACGCACTTTGTCGGAAATAATAGATTTGGTGATTGCAGATATTGACGCGCAGGGGATGGATATTTTATCGCCTTTTCCGGAAGGGGATTTGGCCATGTTTCGGCGCTTTGAATTGGCTGCGGCAATTAATCGGCTTCGTAGTTTGTCGGTTGTTGCCAAAATGACGGTTGACGGTTGACGGTTGACTGTTGACTAATGACTGTTGACTAATGACTAATGACTAATGACTTTTTGATATGCTGACAAAAGTGAGTGCAAAAACCGCCATTGAAGTATGACAGGTAATATAGGACAACTGACTGCTTTAAGCGATCGACCTTATATAGTATTAAGCAATCAAGGCGAGGTTTTACAGTTAGAGTTAAAACAGCAGCAGCACGTATTGGGGCGCGATCGCACTCGTGCTGATTTAGCCATTCCCGAACCCTGGCGCGCAGTTTCGGGCGTTCACGGTGTTTTGCGCCAAATTGGGGATAATTACTGGATTTACGACGGTGACGGGCAGCGGCCGAGCACTAATGGCTTATTTGTCGATCGCACTCGCATCACTCCCAATGACGGTTATTGCCTGAAAAACGGCACAGAAATTAAAATCGGTCTCGATCCTCAAAATCAAGTTTTGCTGACTTATTTTAATCCGATGGCGAATCAGGTTGCTGTCCCTAGCAAGCAGTCAATTCTTCTTAAGAATCGGTCGGTTTTGTTGGGCCGCGATCCAAACGCTTCGCTGCAATTAGATGCGCCGCTTGTTTCTAGACGCCACGCCACAATCGACCAAGACAGTCGCGGTAATTATATTTTGCGAGACCACAGCGTTAATGGGGTTTTTGTTAACGGTCAGCGAGTCACAAATTCTATACAATTGTCCGAGGGAGATGCCATTCGGATCGGTCCGTTTACTCTAACTTACCGCAGCGGTGAGTTGCAGATGCAAGACTCCGGCCATCAAATTCGTTTGGATGCTGACAGTCTGGTGATTCCGAAGCGTTTGGATAACATCACTTTGGCGATCGAACCGGGGCAGTTTGTGGCTTTAGTCGGCGGTAGCGGTGCGGGTAAATCTACTTTAATGCGGACGCTTTTAGGCATTGAAAAAACTACTAACGGCGCTGTGTTTCTCAACGGTGACAACCTGCGCCAAAACTTCAATATTTACCGCAATCAAATCGGTTACGTGCCTCAAGATGATATTGTACACGCAGATTTGACAGTAGAAGAAGTCTTGAGTTATGCAGCTAAATTGCGCTTGCCTCCCGATACAGATGTTAAGCAGGTAGTCGCCAAAACTTTAGAAGATATTGAAATGACTCACCGTCGCAAGGCTTTGGTAAAACAGCTTAGCGGCGGACAGCGAAAGCGAGTCAGTATCGGAGTCGAACTGTTAGCAGACCCGAAACTTTTCTTTTTAGACGAACCGACTTCAGGACTCGATCCGGGTTTGGATAAGAAGATGATGCAACTACTGCGAAAGTTGGCAAATCAAGGCCGGACGGTGATTCTGGTGACTCACGCGACGGCAAATATCACGATGTGCGATCGTATTGTTTTTATGGGTCGCGGCGGACGCCTTTGTTACTTCGGCCAGCCTAGGGAAGCGCTCGATTTTTTCGATGTCAAAACGGGCGATTTTGCAGACATTTACAACGAATTAGAAACCGGAGAAACCAACGTTCAAAGCTGGGCAGAAAAGTTTAATAAATCTCCATACTATCAGCGCTATATTGTCAACCACTTCAGCACAGGCAAGGCTAATGCAAAAATACCTTCAGCACCTTCTGTACCAAAATCTCAATCTTTTGTAAAACAACTCGTTTTGCTTGCCCAGCGCTATTTTCAACTCGTTTGCCGCGACTTAATTAACTTAAGTTTAGCTCTTTTAACAGCGCCGATCGGCATTAGTTTGCTGCGGCTAGCCGTCAGAGATAAAGACCCCTTAATTGGCGCACCGGAGGCAACTTTAGCACCTTTAGCGCTCAGAGTTTTATTTGTATTTACCTGCGCGGCGATTTGGGTAGGACTGGCAACTTCTCTGCAAGAAATTGTTAAAGAATCTGCTATTTATTTGCGCGAACGTTTGGTCAATTTAGGATTGTTGGCTTATTTAGGTTCAAAATATTTTATACTTTCTGGTTTGGCAGTATTGCAAACACTCTTAATGGTAGGAGTTATTCTGATTGTTTTTAAATCCCCCGAACCGAGTTTAATTTCCTGGGCGATGGGGGCAACTATTACCACATTCCTAACTTTGATGAGCTGCATAAGCCTCGGCTTAGTGGTTTCAGCGATTGTTAAAAATAGCTCTCAAGCTAATAGCGCTTTGCCTCTCTTATTGCTGCCTCAAATTATTTTTTCTGGAGTTTTGTTTAAGATGGAAGGTGCGGCAAGCAAGTTTTCTTGGCTGATGTTAAGCCGCTGGTCTGTGGGTGCTTACGGCTCTTTAGTTAATGTGAATGCGATGGTTCCCGCACCTACTACATTACCGGACGGGAGTACGCTTCCTCAGCCGTTTGAGCCTACTCCTGTTTACGATCCAACCTGGGAAAATTTGAGTTTAAATTGGGCTATTTTGTGCGTGCATATTTTCGTTTATTTGATGTTGACTCTGTGGTTGCAGAAGCGGAAGGATATTTTATAATTAAAATTACGCCTTTTTAATTCACAGTTCATTATCAAATCAGATGCGGGGAGGAATAAATGTTAGTTAAAACCAACGCATTAGTAGAAATCGCTGCCTCGCCTGAAGTAGTCTTTGATTTTGTTACGTCCCTGTCAAATCTGCCCAAAGTCTTTCGCGGATATGGCCCAATTCCAGCAATTATTAAAGCTGAGATGGCAGATGGTGGAGAAATGCGTGAAGGCGGCGTGCGGCGGATAGAAAATTCCGACACTTCGGTGATTGATGAAGAAATCATTACTTTCAAAAAGCCAGAAAGACAAACCTACCGACTGGTTAGAGGGTTTAAGTTTCCGATTTCTCTACTCATTGAGTCTGGTGGCGGAGATTGGAATTTCACTGCTACAGCAAAGGGAACTCGGATTGATTGGGAGTTTTATTTTATGCTGACTTGTCCGGTATTCTATCCCGTTGGGTTGTTGATAGTTCAGGTTTTTATGCAAAAAGCTATGCAGCAGTGTTTAGATAAAATTCAAGAATATTTGGCTAACCCCAGCGAAGAGATTGTATGAATTATTGGCTAATGAAGTCGGAACCGGATGTTTATAGTATTGCGAATTTGAAGCACGATCGCACTTCCATTTGGGATGGCGTTCGCAACTATCAAGCCCGCAATTTTATGCGAGAAATGAGTCGGGGAGATTTAGTATTTTTTTACCATTCTAATACTAAAATACCGGGAATTGTTGGCTTAGTGCGCGTCGTTGAAACTGGAATTGCTGACCCGACTCAGTTCGATATAAATAGCGAATATTATGATGCTAAATCGCAGTTTGATGCACCTCGCTGGCAAACTGTGAGAGTTGAGTTTGTTGAGGAATTTGCTAAGTTAATATCCTTGGAGGAACTGAAACAAAAGTTTAGCGCTGATGAGATTTTGCTGGTGAGGAAAGGCAATCGGTTATCGGTGATGCCGGTGTCTGAAGGTGCTGCTGAGAAGATTTTGAAGATGACATAACTATAGCTAAGTAGGGTGCGTCAGCAGAGCATTATTTTTTCAAAGATTTATAAGCTTAAAGCTGACGCACCCTACAATTATTAACTAAAGACCGGCCGCACAAACAGCCGCACCAATTAACCCTACATTGGGATTCAAAACCAATCGAACTGGCATCATTTCTAACAGCGAATCCATCCGGCCTTTGTGCGTAAACGCTCGCATAAAACCCCCTTCTAGAATCAGCGGCAAAATCTTAGCAGCGATGCCGCCAGCTACGTACAAACCGCCGTAAGGTAACAGTGTCACAGCCAGATTTCCCGCCACTGCACCGTAAGCTTCTACAAACATTTGCATAGTTTGTTCCGAAAGCCGATCGCACTTTTTGAGTGCCGCCTGTGCAATTGTCGCCCCCGGATCGACAGTTTTTTCAGTTTTCCCTATTTCTGACTCCCATTTTTTGATAACTTCCCCTACCTCCGGCGATTCAGGAGCAAACTTTCTGTCCCGCAAAAACTGGTAAATTGAAACAATCCCTTGTCCCGAAACTACACGCTCGATCGATATTCTTTGAATGTCGTGTTTTGCTAACAAATATTTCAGCAATTCAAACTCCAACTCCGAACGAGGAGCAAAGTCACCGTGTCCCCCTTCCGAAGAAAAAACCTTGATGCCATTTGCATCGGGAACGGCAAAACAATTTCCCAAACCAGTCCCCGCACCAATAACAGCAATTGGATCGTGTTGGCGGGGTTTTCCGACTTGCAAAATGTGCAAATCTTTAGCATCCAAACCCCACACCCCGTAGCCAACCGCAACAAAATCATTAATTAAAGTGACGCGGGATATTCCTAATTCTTGTTCCAGACGCTTCGCATCTAGCCTCCAAGGCAAATTAGTCAGTTTTGCAGTGTTGTTAACCACCGGGCCTGCGATCGCAAAACAAGCTTTTTCAGGCAATGGCGCAAAATCCAATTTCGTAGCAGCTTCCGTCAAAAACTGCTGCACCATCGGCACTAAATCGGGAAACTCCCCGCTCGGATATCGAAACTCGTAAAGAGCGTTCATTTCACCGTTAACAGTCCTTTCCACTAACCGCAAAATTGTCTTAGTTCCGCCAATATCGCCCGCTAATAATAATGCCATAAATCTCTTTTTCCACCAAAGATAACATTCCCCATTTAAACACCCACAGTATTAATTGCCAACCAAGCCCGCAGCACCTCAGCCACAGTCCAAGCTTGAGCCGTGCAGCCTCGCGGCGAGTGAGGGGCATCGCCCTCAAAAATTTCGCCCAGACTGCCAACTCCGCCGCCCCTTATATGATGTGCCATCGGTTCGAGGAATTCGCTCGCTTGTGCTGGATCTTTGTATACGTGTAAGTGCGCTAAGACAAAGGGGCCAATCAGCCAGCCCCAAACTGTGCCCTGGTGGTAGGCGCTGTCGCGCTGCAATTGGTCGCCTCCGTATGTGCCGCGATATTGCGGGTGCTGCGGCGAGAGGCTGCGGAGGCCGACAGAAGTTAGAAGCTGTTGAGCGCAGGCGTCCACCACGCCACGCTGCTGGATGGGCGTCAGTAACGGTGTATAGCGGGTTTCCTGGCGCATCCCCGCTGACAAGGAGTTGGCGGAGTGAGGAGGAATCGAGTCTAGGGGCAAGGATACGGCGAATATTTGGTTGGGCCGCAGCGAGGCATCGTGTCCGTCTAAACCGTCGAGAACGTCGTAACAGTAACCGGTTGAGGCGTTCCAGAAGCGAGGAAATCCGGCGGCTGTTCGATCGCCCAATTGCTGGTATTCATTGTGAGGCTTGCCCAGTTTTCGAGCAAAACTTGCCATAGCTTGTATAGCATTGTACCAAAGCGCGCTGAGTTCGATCGGCTTACCAATCCGGGGTGTCACCACCCAATCCCGGATTTTCGCGTCCATCCAAGTCAGTTGCACACCCTTCTCGCCCGCGTAGATTAAACCGTCATCGGGATCGACGCGGATGTTATACCGAGTACCCTGCAAGTGCCAGTCAACAATCTCACATAACACCGGCCAGAGTTCGGTCAAAAGTTCGTCGTCTCCCGTGGCATCAATATAAGCGCGAATTGCCTCAAAGTACCACAGGGTGGCGTCTGCGGTGTTGTATTCCGGTTCGCCGCCCGCATCCGGGAAGCGGTTCGGCAGCATTCCTCGATCGACATACCGCGCAAATGTCCGCAAAATCGATCGCGCAATTTCCCATCGCCCGGTACAGATTGTGAGGCCTGGCAGGGCGATCGTCGTATCGCGCCCCCAGTCGCTGAACCAGGGATATCCGGCGATAATCGTTTTGCCTTCGGGTTCCTCCGGTAGCGAGCGGCTGACGATAAATTGGTCGGCGGCTAGCACTAAGTGATTGATCCAGTCGGGAGATTCGCTCACTTTTGACCAGTTTTGCAGCAGTTGTTGGTCATAAGTGCGACGCACTTCTAAAGCTGTACCGCCGTTGAGTTCGGTATTTTTCTCGGTGCTGGCTATCAATGTGAGAGAACTTCCCGGTGCGATCGTCATGTGAAAAGTCGCCCCGTGCAAGTGATCCTCGCAGTAATCCAATCCGCGCCGCTTTTCCGCTGCTAGATCCAATCCGTAATGCCAATTGTATAAGGGCGCAGAGACTCGAAAGTTGGCCTCTGGTGCGGCATCTGTCAGCAGGTACAGGGGTGCCGCCTTGGGAAATGCCGTCACGCAAACACCGCTTTCCAAGGTTTCTAGGCTCATCTGCCAGTCGCCGGCGCTCGTTGTGTGGTGGTAGTCGCGATAGTTGACTAGGGCTTTGACAGCGAGGGCGATCGGTTGTGAGGCGCGGTGCAAGCGGTATTGAATATATGTTGTGTTAGCACCTTGCTGCATCCAAATCCGCTTTTCCAGGATAGCGTCGGCGAGAGCAAACCTCCAAACAGGCGTCGTGCCTTCGAGGTGAAAGCTTTCGATGTATTTGTAGCCGTGGGGTTCCATCGTCGCGTCGGCCCAACGGTTTGTATAAAGCGGATATGCGCGATCGTGATACACAGCCGTCTCGTCCAGCTTGGCGAGCATCAAAGTGCGTCCCAGCGGGGGTTTGAGGGCGGCTACCAGCAAGCCGTGATAGCGGCGGGTGAGGAGATTTGCGATCGTCCCGCTAGCGTAACCGCCGATCCCGTTTGTGACCAACCACTCGCGAGACTCCGCCGAGTCGAGATTGCAGCAGATTTCCCGTCCAAAAGCCATAACCATAAAATCCACACTCGCGCTGATTTTTGACCTATCTTTAGGTAGATTTTCGACATGATATCAACCAGAAATATTAACGCTTCCAGACCGTTAATTTGGCGATCGCCCCCGTGCGGATTCATGCTCTAATTTAGACATAACTAACTGCTACTGCCCCTTACACGATTTTAGCTTTTGATGCCTCTGTCTAAAGTTAGTTGTTTGTTATATTAAGTAATATTACCGTCTAAACAGGCGCTGAACGTTAAGGGCAAGCATTTGATAGCGCGTCGGGCGATCGAACTACAAACCTATTTTATAAGGAGAACAGCTCAAAGTGAAGATAGGAGCAAATTACCTCGGCAATAACCAATGTGAATTTACCGTTTGGGCGCCCACCCTCAAACAAATGGCAGTCCAAATTGTTTCCCCAAAACAACGCCTGATACCCCTGCAACAATCGGCAGAAGGTTATTGGCAAACCACAGCTACAGACATCGAACCAGGAACCCTTTACACTTACCAAATCGAAGGAAAAACTGAGCGACCAGACCCAGCCTCAAAATATCAACCCCAAGGCGTACACGCTCCGTCGCAAGTAATAGATGAAAATATTTTTACTTGGACAGACACAAATTGGCAAGGCGTGCCGCTAGCCGAAATGATTATTTACGAACTGCACGTCGGCACATTCACCCAAGCCGGAACATTTGAAGCAATAATTCCCCAGCTAAAACAACTTAAAGAATTGGGAATCAACGCCATCGAAATAATGCCAGTAGCCCAATTTCCTGGCGAGCGCAACTGGGGATATGACGGCGTATATCCCTACGCCGTTCAAAACTCCTACGGCGGCCCCGAAGGCTTCAAAACACTCGTCAACGCCTGCCACAAACACGGCATTTCAGTAATTCTCGATGTAGTTTACAACCACCTCGGCCCCGAAGGAAATTATCTCAGGGACTTCGGCCCCTACTTTACCTCAAAATACGGCTCAATTTGGGGAGACCCCCTCAACTTCGACGATGCCTACAGCGACGGCGTACGCAACTACTTTATTGAAAACGCCCTCTACTGGTTTCGAGACTATCACATCGATGCCCTGAGATTAGATGCAATTCAAGCAATATTTGAAGTAGGTGCCAGACCTTTTTTACAAGAACTATCCGATGCCACAGCCGATATTTCCCAAGAACTAGGACGGCAACTTTACTTAATAGCCGAAAGTGACTTAAATGATGTCCGCACTATACGTCCTAAAGAACTTGGTGGCTTCGGATTAGACGCCCAATGGTGCGATGATTTCCACCACGCACTGCACGCCTTGCTCACCGGAGAAAACGACCGATACTACCAAGATTTCGGCAAGTGCGAACACTTAGAAAAAGCATTCAAAGAAAGCTTTGTTTACTCCGGCCAGTACGCCCCCCACAGAAAGCGGAAACACGGCAATTCTGTTAAGGATGAACCGGGTCATAAATTTTTGGTGTTTGCCCAAACCCACGACCAAATCGGCAACCGCATTTTGGGAGACAGACTATCCAAAATAGTTGACTTGGAAGGATTAAAACTTGCAGCCGGCACAGTCTTAATTTCTCCCTACATTCCCTTCTTTTTTATGGGAGAAGAATACGGAGAAGAAGCACCGTTTTTTTACTTCGTTTCCCACTCGGATGAAAACTTAATTGAAGCTATCCGCAAAGACAAACAACAAGAATTTAAAATCTTTGAAGGCCGAGGCGAGTTTCACGATCCCCAGAGTCCTGAGACTTTCGATAAGTGTAAGTTAAACTGGGAAAAACAAACCCAAGGCAAACACAAAATCCTTTGGGAATGGCACCAACATTTGATTCAACTGCGGCGGACAATACCAGCCCTTAAAAAACTAGACAAAAACAGTTTAGAAGTGTCCAGCATTGAAGCGGAAAAAATCTTATTTCTACGTCGATGGACAGATGACAGCCAGATATTCTGCATTCTAAACTTCAACAGGCAAGAGGTAGCTTTTACGGCTGCACTTCCCCAGGGCAAAGGTCACAAAATTTTAGACTCTGCTGATGAAAAATGGATGGGTTCAGGTTCTAGCTTGCCTGAAAAGATAAATTCAGAGCAAAAATTGACCGTTAAACCGCAGAGTTTCGCACTCTATGAATTAAAGTAAAGTAATTAAAACGGGAAGCAAAGCCTCCAATACAGGCGTTCCCAGGCAGAACCCAGGAAGAAGAAACAGGAGACAGAACCTCTCTCGTTTGTTCTCAGGCTATGCCGCAGAATCGAGTCCCACAATAAACGGGAGGCAGATCCTCTCTCGTTCCCAGCCTCTGCCGGGGAATGCAGTAGAGGAGGCTCTGCCTCATAATATTAAAAAAGAAAACCCTAAACAAGCAGGAGTAAAATTAACATGATGAGAATTCCCACAACAACTTATCGGATTCAATTTCATGGAGGTTTTAACTTTGAAGCCGCCAAACAAATCCTTAGCTATCTAGAAGATTTAGGAATTACTGACCTTTACGCTTCACCGATATTTAAAGCCAGAAAAGGCAGCTCTCACGGATACGATGTCGTTGACTCAAATCAGCTCAATCCCGAATTGGGAACCTCAGAAAATTTTGAAGCCCTCACATACGAAATCAAGAAACGGAACATGGGATGGCTGCAAGATATTGTCCCGAATCACATGGCTTACGACACTCAAAATTTGCTGCTGTTAGACGTATTGGAACACGGGCCCGATTCCGACTATTTCGATTACTTTGATATTGAATGGAATCATGCTTACGAACATCTCAGAGGTCGAGTGCTGGCTCCGCTGCTGGGCAATTTTTATGGAGAGTGTTTGGAAAATGGCGAGATTCAACTCAAATACAGCGAAAATGGGCTGAGCATCAATTATTATAGCTTACAATTGCCCGTAAGAATTGAATCTTATGCTAAATTTATTAGTCATAATTTGGGGCATTTAGCCAGAGAATTAGGCAGACGCCATCCAGATTTTATCAAGTTTTTAGGAATTCTTTATTTGATTAAAAATACACCTTCAGAAACTAAAGGTAAAACCCGATACGATCAGATAGCTTTTGTTAAAGGACTGCTGTGGGAACTCTACAACCAAAATCCCCTTGTACAGGAATTCATTGATGAAAATATCAAAGTTTTTAACGGAGAAAAGGGAAATGCCGAAAGCTTTAATCTGCTAGACGATTTGCTTTCCGAGCAGTTTTACCGTCTGTCTTTCTGGAAAGTGGGGGCAGAAGAAATTAACTACCGAAGGTTTTTTACGGTCAACGAACTTATTTCGGTAAAAGTTGAAGAGATTAAAGTTTTTCACAAAAACCATGCTCTGATATTCGACATGGTTGATGAGGGAAAGTTTACCGGATTGAGAATCGACCACATCGACGGACTTTACGACCCCACAGAATATTTGAAACGACTCCGGGAGAAAGTCGGAGATACTTACATTACTGTTGAAAAAATTCTGGAACACGAAGAAGATTTGCCGTCATATTGGCCGATTGAGGGAACGAGCGGCTACGACTTTTTGAATTACGTAAACGGCGTTTTTTGTCGTTGCGATCGCGAACAGCAATTTAGCGAAATATATCAGAGATTTACTCGCTTGAATGTTCCCTATGAACAGTTGTTTTTAGATAAAAAAGGGCTGATTGTTGAGAAAAACTTGGCGGGAGATGTAGACAATCTAGCTCAACTTTTGAAGAATATCTCGGGTCAATCCAGACAGGGAAACGACTTTACTCGTCCCGGTTTGGAAAAAGCATTGGCGGCGGTTTTGACGATTTTTCCAGTCTACCGAACTTACATCAATCAAGACGGTTTGAGAGAGTCCGATCGCACTTACGTACAATATGCGATCGCCCATGCCAAACAACAAGCACCCAGACTCCTCAAGGAACTTAAATTTATCGAAACGGTGCTGTTACTGGAAGAAGAAGAAACTCTAACACCAGAACAAAAAGAGCAGCGTCGGCACTTTGTAATGAAACTCCAGCAGTTGACGGGCCCATTAATGGCAAAAGGCGTTGAAGACACGCTTTTATACGTCTACTATCGGCTTTTATCCCTCAACGAAGTGGGAGGAAATCCCAGTCAGTTCGGCGTGTCGCTGGGAGATTTTCACGAGTTCAACAAACAACAGCAAGTCGCTTGGCCGCACAAAATGAATGCTACAGCTACCCACGATACCAAACGTGGCGAAGATGTGCGAGCCAGAATAAACGTTTTGTCAGAAATTCCCGATGAATGGGAACAGCAAGTCAGGTCTTGGAGAGAGGTAAACTCTTCTAAGAAAGTCAACTTTGCGAATCGAATGGTTCCCGATACTAATGACGAATACTTCCTGTACCAAACTCTGCTCGGCAGTTTTCCCTTTGAGGGAATTGAAAACACTGATTATGTCCATCGCCTGAAAGATTATGTGATTAAAGCTGTCCGTGAAGCCAAAGTTTATACGGCTTGGCTGAGACCGGATAACGATTACGAAGCTGGTTTTATGACCTTTGTCGATACCGTTCTCGAACCTTCGGAACAAAATCAGTTTCTCAACAAATTTACACCTTTCTGTAAAAAAGTAGCTAATTACGGAATTTTCAATTCTTTATCTCAAACGCTGCTGAAAATCACGTCCCCGGGCGTTCCCGACATTTATCAAGGGACGGAATTCTGGGATTTAAGCCACGTCGATCCGGATAACCGCCGTCCCGTGGATTTTGAGCGCAGAATCGAGGTTTTGGGGGAAATTAAAGAGCAAGCTCAGACGGATATTTTGCAACTGGTTGAAGATTTGATTGCGACGCGAGAAGACGCGAGAATTAAGTTGTTTTTGACGGCAAGAGCGCTAGAAGCGAGAAAAAAATACTTGCAAGTTTTTCAATCTGGCGATTATCTGCCCCTGGAAGCAGTTGGCACGTTTAAAGATAATGTTGTTGCCTTTGCCAGAAGCTTTGGAGAGACTACAGTTATTGTCATTGCTCCCCGGTTTTTGACGGGAATTGTCAAACCGGAAGAAATGCCGATCGGCAAACAAGTCTGGAAAGATACTAATTTGAAATTATCCGAGCAAATGCCGTCGGTTTGGAAAGATGCAATTACAAATCAGGCGGTAGAAAGTAACGGTACGTTGGCAATTGGTGACGCTCTCAGTTACTTTCCGGCAGCTCTGCTGATCGGTAAAAAATAGCAATGAAAAGCTGGAAAATTCACTAATTTTCCGAGATTCCCAGGAGGCGGACTTGAGGCTCTCCCTCAATAAAATATTCCTTCCCCGGCACAGCCTGGAAGTAAACGGGTAGGGACAGGGCATTGCCCTGTCCCTTTTTAGAATTGATGTTATATCAAATCCGTTAGCATCGGAATAGTAAATTCAAGTTCGCTGTTCACTGTTGACTGTTCACTGTCCACTGTCAACCGTCAACCGTCAACATCATGTATGAGTGTAACCGGAAATGATATTAAACCTGATTTGAAGCCAAAAAACGGATCGCCCCTACCAACCAAACAAAATTTATACAACAAAGACGGCAAATACAACACAACGTATACGGTTTGCCACAATACCCGAATCGCTCCAACCCCGTACATTAGGAAGAGTAAAGAAAAGCAGTCAACAACTGTAGCGGTGCAAACCTCATGAATGCAACCGTCCCCCAAAAGGTTCGGTAAACACGCCTTCATCGCCTGGTCTAACCACCCGCAGTATAGAGATAAGCACCTATCTAAGACTGTATTAAAGCAGGACTCACTATCCGTACACCCCCCACAGGTGAAATCGCAGTCCTGAATAACCAGACTATCACACAGATAGAAAACCAAAATTTTGTAGAGATTGGAGCCGGAACACCCCTATGGGAAAAGTAGTTGGAATTGACTTAGGTACGACAAACTCCTGCGTCGCAGTTATGGAAGGCGGCAAACCCACCGTCATAGCCAACGCCGAAGGGGGTCGCACCACACCTTCTGTAGTAGCATACGCTAAAAATGGGGATCAACTTGTCGGACAAATCGCCAAGCGTCAAGCCGTGATGAATGCCGAAAACACCTTTTACTCAGTAAAACGGTTTATCGGGCGTCGGGTTGATGAAGTAACCCACGAAACCACTGAAGTTTCCTACAAAGTTCTCAAAGTCGGCAACAGCCTCAAACTAGACTGTCCCGCCCGTGGCAAGCAATTTGCCCCAGAAGAAATTTCTGCACAAGTTCTCCGCAAACTCGTAGAAGACGCCAGCAAATACCTCGGCGAAACTGTTACCCAAGCGGTAATTACTGTTCCCGCTTACTTTAACGACTCCCAGCGCCAAGCTACGAAAGACGCGGGAAAAATTGCCGGTATAGAAGTGCTGCGGATTATTAACGAACCTACAGCAGCAGCTTTAGCTTACGGGTTAGATAAAAAGAGCAACGAAACCATCCTCGTATTTGACTTAGGTGGCGGTACTTTCGACGTATCTATTCTCGAAGTAGGCGACGGCGTGTTTGAAGTGTTAGCAACTTCTGGAGACACTCACCTCGGCGGTGACGATTTCGATAAAAAAATTGTTGATTTCATCGCTAATGAATTCCAAAGAGCCGAAGGCATTGACCTTCGCAAAGACAAACAAGCACTGCAACGCCTGACGGAAGCAGCAGAAAAAGCCAAGATTGAGCTTTCAAGCGTTACCCAAGCAGAAATCAACCTGCCGTTTATTACCGCGACTCAAGACGGGCCAAAACACTTGGACACGACTTTGACTCGGGGCAAGTTTGAAGAACTGTGCTCGGATTTGATCGATCGCTCCCGCATCCCCGTAGAAAATGCGATCCGCGACGCCAAACTAGACAAATCTGCAATTAATGAAGTCGTCTTAGTTGGTGGTTCTACGCGCATTCCTGCGGTGCAAGAACTGGTTAAAAAACTCCTTGGCAAAGACCCCAACCAAACGGTAAACCCGGACGAAGTGGTCGCAGTCGGTGCAGCAATTCAAGCCGGCGTACTTTCCGGCGAAGTCAAAGACATTCTGTTGCTCGACGTTACTCCGCTGTCTCTCGGCGTCGAAACCTTGGGTGGCGTGATGACCAAAATCATTCCCCGCAACACCACTATTCCTACCAAGAAGTCGGAAACTTTCTCGACTGCTGTAGACGGCCAAACAAACGTGGAAATTCACGTTTTGCAAGGCGAACGGGAAATGGCGAATGATAACAAGGATTTGGGAACCTTCCGCTTAGATGGAGTTCCTCCAGCCCCCCGTGGCGTACCTCAAATTGAAGTTACTTTCGATATCGATGCTAACGGTATTTTGAATGTAGCTGCTAAGGATAAAGGTACTGGCAAGGAGCAATCGATTAGCATTACTGGTGCTTCTACTTTGCCCAGCAATGAAGTCGAGAAAATGGTCAAGGAAGCCGAGGCGAATGCGGCTGCTGACAAGGAACGTCGCGAAAGGATCGATCGCAAAAACCAAGCTGATTCTCAAGCCTATCAAATCGAGAAGCAGTTAGCAGAATTGGGCGATAAAGTTCCCGCTGATGACAAAACTAAGATTGAAGGGTTGCTTAAAGACTTGCGATCCGCGATCGAGAGCGAAGATGACGATCGCATCAAAACCCTAACAACAGAGTTGCAGCAAGCATTCTACGCTGTCAGCAGCAACCTGTACCAGCAAGCAGGCGGCCCAACTGACGGCCCTGGTGGCCCCGGCGGCTACGGAGACGGTGGCCCGACAGGCGGCGGCGACGACGTGATTGACGCCGACTTCACTGAAGGCAACAAATAACAGGCTAAATTAAAAGCCCCCAGCTAGAAGCAAGAAACCCGGTTTTGAACAGAAACCGGGTTTCTGTGCATTCAAAAACAAACAAAAGGCGATCGCCCAAAATCAGTAAAAATCTGCTTGAGGCATAGTGAAAAAAATTGAATATGCTTCAATAAATATCATAAACTAGCAGTAATATCGCAATCGAGAGCCATTAAATGTCACGTTCTCCTATACAAAATTCCTCCCCAAATAACCCCAGCCCATCTCATGTAGCATCCTTGCGCCGACTGCGCCGGATCAGCCATTTACTAGACAATGCAATTCCGATTCCCGGCACAAAGTACCGCATCGGACTCGATCCGATATTGGGACTGATACCGGGCGGCGGCGATGTAATCAGTTCAATTTTTGCAGGATATGTTGTCTTCAAATCCGCTCAAATGGGAGTGCCTCAAGAGACCTTAGTAAAAATGGCAGCTAATATCGTATTTGATACAGTGGCTGGTACTGTACCGGTAGCCGGAGATTTGGTGGATGTTGCTTGGAAAGCTAATGTCAAAAATATAGAATTGCTGGATGCTCATTTAGGTTCCCCTGAACAAGGCAAAAAAGCCGATTGGCTATTTGTGGCGGCGTTGCTGTTGGGTTTGATATTAATTGTCGGAGGCGTGATTTTCTTGAGTGTGATGCTTTTTGGATGGCTCTTTCAAGTAATTACAGGGCGTTAATTGGGGTTTGATGAGCAAGATAAATCACTCTCTTTGTGTCATATTAATAGCAGATAATCGGGGAAAGTTTTCCTAAAAAATCATCCTTGAGGATGATTACGGGCATGGAAAAACATCTGGCTTTAACGACCCGTATGGTGCGTTGCTTTTTTTTATGCCTCAACAAAGAGCTAAAATCTCACAGATCCGTACATTACAAACAGGGCGAGTGGAAACAAACCCAACACTTTTTTTACTGCAATACTTGAGAAAAATAATACGAGTATTAGCTACAAAAAAAACAGTGGCTGCAATCAATCTTCAATAAATACTAAAGTGTGTCAGGGTTGAAAAATTCAACCAACTCCTACCAATAAAAGTTCTGATTCTCTTGCCAAGAAGAGATATGTGGCAGAAATCTGAGATCTTGCACCATTCTCAAGAACAGGCCAGATGCCTGTTCCACAAGAAAATTCACTCTGGGTTCTGAAAAGTATATCTTAATGGTATTGACAAAACTTATTAAATGTGTATTTAAATCTCGATTTTCTTGGAAACTAGCTATTGACCCGCTCGCCCTTGAGTCCGATATAGTGATATAATCCAGACTATAATATCAAATTGATATAAATGCTTGAATTATCAGCCCTTGGGCTGCTACAGTTGCAACCCCTGCACGGCTATCGCTTAAAGCAAAAACTGGAGCTGTTTATGAGCAGTTGCATCAGCGTCAACTACGGAGCGATTTACCCGCTGTTGAAGCGCTTGGAAGAGCGAGGGGAGATTTCGGTAATTGCCGAAGAAGCCGGAGATGCAGGTTGTCCGCGCAAAATCTACGGAATTACCGCCCAAGGGCGCGAACTCTGGCGGCAAAAAATGCTCGAACACCCTCAAGAAAGCTGGGTTAACAGTGGTTCCCGGTTCCAAATCAAGTTTTTCTTTTTTGGCGACTTAGAACCAGCAGAACGGCTGAAGCTATTGGAACACCGCTTGCGAGCCTGTTACACCCGGCAAGACTACATCGAAAGCCTCAAGAGCGAATATCCACTAACCGACGACTATCAATTTGCCTCTCGCGATCGCTGCAAGTCAGTGCTGGCGTCAGAGATAGAGTGGTTAACCGAGCAGCTAGCCAAGGAAAAAAGTGCGATCGCCGGAGTGCGTGACTCCCCAACCTTCGCTGAATCCGCCGACTCCAAGGAAAAATCCTTCCAACTCACCCACTCAGGTGAGTCATAAGAAGGATGTGTAATCTTCCCTGCCATCGTAACTTTTGAGAGATAACAAGAAGCTTTCCTAAAAATAATCACTTCCTGGCTTGGCTAACTGCGATGGGACTAAAGCCCTGCACAAACCCCAACCCCATTAAAAAGAGACTTTCCCGATTCCATCCTGTTTAAAATCCCTTGTCCTTATTCCCCCATGTTTGAGAGGAACGCCGGAAAATCAAAGATTTCGCCCAAGTCTCAGTCAGAAGTTAAAAAAAATCTAAGTGGTGCTGCCAATGAGTTATTCTAAATCCCCAGAATCCGTCGTTGAAGCTGAAAAGCAAAAATCTCCCACACCGGAACTGCACCCAACCGATGCCGACAGTGATCGACCGCAGGATTTGGCAGCCGTTGCCGATCGCCCCGAACCTGTTGCTAAACCCGAACAGCACCCAACCGATGCAGACAGCGATCAACTGCAGAATTCTGCAACCGTTGTCGATCGCCCCCAACCTGTTGCTAAATCACGATCGCGCTGGCCCCTAATTGCCGTGATCGCGATCGCCACAGGCGCAGCAGGTTTCGGCTGGTACTCGTGGCAATCGGGTCAGAATCGCGCACAGCAACCGGCAGCAGCAGCCCAACCCCCAGGCATACCAGTCAAGCTGGCAGCCGTACAAACCAGCTCAGTCCAAGATTCCTCGGAATTTGTCAGCAGCTTAGAAGCCAAGCGTTCGGTAGAAATCAAACCCGAAGTAGAAGGGCTAGTCACGGAGATTTTTGTCAAATCCGGGGACTTCATAAACAAAGGGCAAGCCATCGCCCGCATGAAAAGCGAGAGCGCCCAAGCTGACTTGAGGCAATCCCAAGCCAACCTGATCCGCGCTCAATCCCATTTAGCCGAATTGCAAGCAGGAGCCAGGCCCGAAGAAATCGCCCAAGCTCAAGCCCAAGTCGCCCAAGCCCAAGCCAACCTCGCCCAACTGCGATCGGGCTCTCGGCCTGAAGAAATTGGCCAAGCCCAAGCTCGCGTTTCTCAAGCTGAAGCCGACCTCGCGGACGCCCAAACCGGTAGCCTCTTAGAAGACATCGCCCAAGCCAGAGCGCAAATAGAAGCAAGCACAGCCGAAGCAAAGTTAGCCAGCCAGCAACTTGCCAGATATCAGGCATTGGCAAAAGAAGGTGCAGAATCCGCCAACACCCTTGAGCAATACACCCAAAAAGAAGGCAGCGCCAAAGCCAACCTCCGAGAAGCTCAAAGGCGGTTCGAGCAGCGGCAAAAAAACAGACAAGCCGAGATCGAACGCCGGACAGCAGCCTTGCAACAGCAGCGGCAAGCTTTGCGGCAATTGCAAAACGGTTCGCGCCCAGAGGAAATAGCCAAAGCCGAAGCAGAAGTCGCACAAGCCAAGAGCAGATTAGCCGAGTTAGCCAACGGTACGCGCCAAGAACAGCTCGATCAAGCTGAAGCGCAAGTTGCTGAGGCCGCCGCTCAAGTCCGCGGCTTTGAAGTACAACTACAAGAAACTGCTGTCATCGCGCCCTTCGCGGGAGTCATCGGCGACATACCAGTGAAAGTAGGTGATTACTTGCAAAAAGGTGATGCGATCGCCACCTTGACTGAGAACCAATTGCTAGACTTGCGGTTATCAATTCCTTTGGAACGGATGCCTCAATTACGCTTAGGGCTGCCAGTACAAATGCTCGACGCTCAAGGTAAGGCGATCGCCCAAGGTCAAATCAGTTTTATCTCCCCAAACGTCAGCGCCAATTCCCAAACAATTTTAGCTAAAGCCACCTTTCCCAACCCCACCGGCGAACTGCTTAATCTCCAGTTTGTAAAAGCTAAAGTCATCTGGAAACAGAGCCCCGGAATTTTAGTTCCAGTAACAGCAGTCACTCGCTTAGGTGGAGAAACTTTTGTATTCACAGCTCAAAAGCCAGAACAGCCAAAACCTGGGATGCCACCTTTAGTAGCACGGCAAAAATCCGTGAAATTGGGAACCATTGAGGGGAATAATTATCAAGTTATCGAAGGTTTGAAAGCCGGGGAAAAAATTGTTACCGCAGGCATCCTTAACCTGACAGACGGTGTTCCGATTATGGCTCAAGAGGATGGGAAAAAAGCTGGGGAAAAATTACCAGTAGGGAGCAAAAAATAAGGTATGTTGTTGCGCTTTAGCGCTCTTGATTCACTTCTTAAGAGCGCTAAAGCGCAACTACGTACTTTATATGAAACTACTTGATTGCTCAGCTATTAAAAAAGGGGAAATTTTAATTTTTGACGTAAGTCTAATTAGGAATTAGAAATTACGAATTATCAACTAACAACTACCCATTACCCAAATAATGTTTGCAGATTTCTTTATTAAACGACCCGTCTTTGCTAGCGTCTGCGCCTTAATTATTATCTTGGTAGGCGCAATCAGCATCCCCAGCATACCTATCGAGCGCTTCCCCGACATCAGCCCTACCCAAATTAACGTCACAGCTAACTACAGCGGGGCGAGTGCTGAAATTGTCGAAAATGCAGTTACGAACATCCTAGAAAGGCAAATCAACGGCGTTGAAGGGCTCAAATATCTAACTTCCAGTAGTAGTAACGATGGCACTAGCACCATTACAGCTACCTTTGATTCATCGCGCAACAAAGACATTGCCGGCGTCGATGTTCAAAATCGAGTTGCAGTTGCTCAACCACAACTACCAGATGCCGTACAACGCACAGGAGTTAGAGTTACCAAACAATCTACAAGTCTCCTATTAGCGATCGGTTTATTTACAGAAAATAAAGAATACGACACCATATTTTTAAGCAACTACGCTGACCTATATTTAGCAGATGCCTTAAAGAGAGTAAAAGGGGTTGGTGACGTGCGAATTTTTGGGGAAAGACGCTATGCAATGCGTTTATGGATAGACCCCAATAAACTAGCAGCTCGCCGTCTCACAATGCAAGATATAACGAGGGCTCTCAACGAACAAAACTTGCAAGTTGGTGCTGGTAGAGTTGGTCAAGAACCTGCTCCGCAGGGACAAATGTATCAAATTGACTTGCGTGCTGAAAGTCGCCTCAAAGAACCAGCAGAATTTGAAGAAATCGTCCTCAAAACAGAGACCAATGGAACGTTAGTTAAATTAAAAGATGTGGGGAGAGCAGAACTAGGGGCAGAGAATTACAGCTCATTTCTGCGATTTAGAGGCAATGATGCAGTAGGTTTAGGGATTTACCAACTGCCTGGAAGTAATGCTTTGAATGTTGCCCATGCCGTCAAAACAGAAATGGAAAAACTAGCTGTTGCTTTCCCTCCGGGATTGATACATAGAGTAGCGCTGGACACGACTTTGTTTGTAGAAGAGTCGATGGCAGAAGTAGTCAAGACATTATTTGAATCAGTCTTGCTAGTGGTGATAGTGATTTTTGTTTTCTTGCAAGACTGGCGCACAACTATTATTCCTATCATCACAATTCCAATTTCTTTGATTGGGACGTTTGCCTTTATCAAAGTTTTCGGATTTACGATTAACAGTTTATCTCTGTTTGGTCTGACATTAGCGACGGGATTAGTGGTTGATGACGCTATCATTGTAGTAGAAAATATTGACCGCCTGATCCGCCAAGGGATGAATGCCCGCCAAGCGGCTTTTGAGTCCATGCGGGAGCTTTTTAGCGCTGTAATTGCGACTTCTTTAGTGTTGATGGCCGTGTTCGTGCCAGTGGCATTTTTTCCCGGAACTACGGGAGCACTGTATAAACAATTTGCGCTGACAATTGCTTTTTCTGTTCTGCTTTCTACCTTTATTGCTATTACTCTCACGCCCTCACTTTCAGCTATATTACTGCGTCGAGGGCCGAAGTTTGGGGGGCCGCTAGGTTGGGTTTTTGACCGTTTTAATGGAGTTCTCGATTGGGTACAGCGACAATATCGGAAATCCTTAATATTTCTCACAGGAATTAAGACTATTGTCACCCTCGTGTTCATCGCTTCTCTGGGAGTAACAGCTTGGCTTTATTTATCAGTCCCCACAGCATTTATCCCGGAAGAAGACCAGGGGTATTTTATGACAATTATTCAAGGGCCCCAAGGTGTTTCGCTGCAATACACTCAGAAAGTAATGGATCAAGTAGAACAAGAAATCCTCAAGCTTCCTGAAGTTGTCGGGACTTTTTCAGTGGGTGGATTTGGTTTTAGCGGTAGCACTTCTAATCAAGGCATTATATTTACTACACTTAAAGCCTGGGACGAACGTCACGGAGAAGATCAAACTGTACAAGCGATTATTGGTAAGTTGCGGGGTAAGTTTTTCTCGATTCCCGAAGCGAGAATTTTCCCCGTGAATCCGCCGGCTATTCAAGGTTTAGGTCAATTTGGGGGTTTCCAATTTCAATTGCAAGACCGCAAAGGTAACAGCGGTTTAGATGGCTTAGTCCAGACTATGGGCGGGATTTTAAAGCAGGCAAATCAGACACCGGGATTGCAAGCGGTATTTAGTACGTTTGCTGCGAATACGCCTCAGTTAATTGTGGAGGTTGACCGCAATCGAGCTAAGGCTCTAGATATTCCTATTAATGATGTTTTCAGTACGTTACAAACGGCTCTGGGTGCTCAGTATGTGAACGATTTTAACCTCCAGCAGCGCAATTATCGGGTGTATGTTCAGGCGGATAAACAGTTTCGTGATAACCCTGAAGATATTGGGAAATTGTATGTGCGTTCTGGAAAGAATGAAATGATTTCTTTGAGCAATTTGGTGAAGATCACTCCGGTGGTGGGTGCACAAACTGTTAACCACTACAATTTGTATAGGTCAATTGAAATTACTGGCTCTCCGGCTCCGGGAGCGAGTTCTGGGCAGGCGCTAAAATCGATGGAAAAGGTGTCGGCTCAAGTTTTGCCCTCGGGTTTTGGCTATGAATGGTCGGGGAGTTCTTTAGAAGAAATTGAATCGGGGGGTCAAGCACCGATTATTTTTGGTTTGGGGCTGATTTTTGTGTTTTTGGTGTTGGCGGCTCAGTACGAAAATTATGTCGATCCTTTCATTATTTTGCTATCGGTGCCTTTGGCGATTTTAGGCGCTCTTTTAGCTCAGTCGTTGCGGGGTTTGGCGAATGATGTTTATTGCCAGATTGGTTTGGTGATGTTGATTGGATTGTCGAGTAAAAATGCGATTTTAATTGTGGAGTTTGCGAACCAGTTACGGGAGCAGGGATATTCAATTGCTAAGGCGGCAGTTGAGGCTTCTCAAGAGCGTTTACGACCGATTTTGATGACTTCCCTGGCTTTCATTTTGGGTATTGCTCCTCTGGTGAACCCAGAAGGTGCGGGCGCGGCAAGTCGTAGATCGCTGGGGAATGCGATCGCGGGGGGAATGGTTGTTTCTACTGTCTTGAGTTTGTTTATAGTGCCGGTTCTGTATGTGGTGGTTGTCTCGGCTCGCGATCGCTTTAAAAAGCGCGATCGCCCGCAAAATCCGCCCGATGATGGTACAGTTTTGAACGGGAAAACGGCTCCCCACGAGGAGATTGAACGCGATAAAGTATCGCCGTTTTAGTTGGTAAGTGGCAAATACTATCGTTTTGTGAGTTGAATTGGTGCGATCGCCCAAAACCCGCCAATCCCGCATCAAAACCCCCAAAGTCCCCAGATTAGTCCGGGGATCAATTCTTCAATCCAAAATCCAAAATCCAAAATCCAAAATCGATTGACGGCGGCCCCCATCTGCGGCTACGCTTTGAAGTGAGAGGTTGCTTGCTTGTAGAGGAGGCAGCCCGCGTCGCCCAAAAATCTAGTTGCACTGCCCAAAGCTGCTACCAACAGCAATGGACAGCTAACCGCCAAACTGATACCAGCAGTCTGGAGGCTAACGGAGCATCATAACATCCTCTGTAGCCGCCCTGCTATGCGTTGAACTGCGGGGCGGCTGGGTTTTTGGGTTTTTCTAGAAAACCCAAAACCAGGAGAACATAATATGTCACAGGAATTCGTGCCTGACGACAACTCTTCCGATCGCCCAAATGACGACTCAGCAGCAGTATGCGAACAGGAAGTGGTGCTGTTAACGGTTGTCGGTTCGCCCAAGGGAGTCAGGGAAACCATACTCACTTTGTACCGACTAGGATTTGCCCAAGTCGGCGATTGGAGCCCCGTACAACGTGCAGCTAATCCGAAGCAGGTGATGAGCGTACTGATCCGTCGGAAGCGGGCTAACGGTACACCGCCGAGAAAATCTGGACGGTAAGCTGCGCTGTCATTTTGATTGAAGCGAAGAATCTTCGTGGGGTGGGCGTCTCGCCCGCCCTAAAAATACAATTACTTAGGGTTTGCTGAATAATCGATCGCAAACTAAGAACAGGAGCTCACGATATATTCAAGCAGAGTTAAATATAAGTT
>NZ_JAUBRB010000074.1:0-26793 GCF_036701585.1 Microcoleus sp. POL10_C6
GGAAATCTGTTCGTTGTCATCTTACAATTTTATTCTTGAAGCCCTATTCTATGCAGCTTCATATTAAATTGGTATTAATAGTAAAATTAATAGAACTAATATCAATATCTGTGGAGAAAAACGGCAAGATGCAGAAGAGGCCAAGCAGCGATCGCCCTTTCCCCCTGAATCTCCCCAAAATCAAGCCCGATCGCCCATAATCGATTTAACAGACGCACCCGAACTCCGTTACTTTTACGATCGCACCTCAGAACTCTCCACCCTCAAACAATGGATATTACAAGCCCACACGCGCTTGATTACCATCTACGGCTTAAGCGGAATTGGCAAAAGCGATCTCGCCCTCAAACTCATCGAACAAACTCAAAGCGAATTTGATTATATTATTTGGTTAAGTCTCGCTGATACACCCACACTTTCAACCGTCCAAACCGAACTCAAGCAATTTTTTGGGCGATCGCCACAACCCCCATTACCCACAATCATCGATTATTTTCGATCTTCTCGCTGTTTAGTAATCCTTGATGACGTAGAAAATATTTTTAAAAGCAGTCAATTAGCAGGTCAATATTTAGCAGGCTATGAAGACTATGGCAAATTTTTCAAACAAATTGCCACATCCTCTCATCAGAGTTGTTTAATTATCCTCAGTTGGGAAAAACCCAGAGAAATTACTGCTTTAGAAGCAGTAAACCTCTCGACGCAAACCTTAAACCTCAAAGGTTTAGGAGAACAAGCTGCAGAAATTCTCAGAGAAAAAGAATTAGCAGATGAGGAAAAATGGTCAGACTTGATCGACCTTTATCAAGGACATCCTTCCTGGCTAAATATCATCGCTGCTACAATTTTGGAATTATTTGACGGTAGCGTTTCCCTATTTTTAGCAGATGGAACAGCAGATTTATTTTTAGGTGACTTAGAACCCCTTTTAGAATCTCATCTAGAGCGTTTATCAGACTCAGAAAAAAAGGCGTTATACTGGTTAGCCAGTCAAAATGAAGCTGTAGATATTTCGCGACAACCTGCTGATAGTGAATTATCCCAATCAGAATTTTGGCAAACCATACAATCTTTAGCCAGACGCAGCTTAGTGGAAAAAATGTTAGTAGGAGCGCGATCGATGTTTTTTCTCAATCCCGTATTCAAAGCATACATTCAGTGCAAGTTAAATATTGTATAAGCTATGGGTAATTTCACCCGATCGCAACGCAATTAAACCAAAGAATTACTCTTTTCTATTCTACAACGATCGCATAAAAGAATTCACCGCATCATATTGGTCGGCCATCCGCGAATAAAACTCGATCGATCGCAAATCCAACTCCGGCAACAATTCGCTCTTACTGACCAACTCATATCCCGTAGAGCGCAAACAATGAACCGAAATTACCCCATCCTCCCAAAACCAAACCTCCTGCACACCCACCCGACGATAGATTTCCAGCGTATCAATTCCACCACTCGTCACTGTTATTTCGATCGCCAAATCTGGAACTGACTTGCGCGTACCCAAACAATAAGACTCATCTGGTTCCTTCCGTGCGCCCAATTCCTTTATCCCGATGGTTGTACTACCACGCGCATAAAAACGAATGTCTTTCGTCCGCATATAACTTTCTAAAAGTTGACCTAAAGTTTTTTTAGGTTCTTCATGTTCTTCAGATAAAGGAGCCATAATTTCTAAACACCCATCCAAATAAGTTAAACGCGCCCCAGTGTCCGCCAAATCAGCATCCAATTTTTCCAGAGTCTCCCATGTCACGTTTGACAGGAAAGCCGCACCTGTACCCAATCCTGCTTTAGAAATTGCGACAACCATCTGACTTACCTTTTACGATCGCTCTTCCATAATATACGACTTCAAAAACTTACAGTCTATCGTCATACTAAATCCGGCTGTAATATTCTATTCTTTAGCCCGCGAAGGCGGACTTCGCTTGTGTAGTAGCGGTTTCAACCGCCGAGTCTGATTGTTACCAAAAATATTTTTCCCCAAAAAAAAGCGCCTTTATTTCTAGGAGCGCTCTTTGTCAATCAAAAGCTAAAACTTAGCCATTGATAGAAGGAGCAACCATTACTACGGGAGTTGTTTCACCAGCAGCCAAATCAAGCGGGAAGTTGTGAGCATTGCGCTCGTGCATCACTTACATACCCAAGTTAGTGCGGTTAATCACATCAGCCCAAGTATTGATCGCACGACCTTGAGAGTCGATAATCGATTGGTTGAAGTTGAAGTTGCTAGGTCGATCGAGATGACAGCTTAATTATGCCCGCACCAACTCCAACCGATATCGATACAAAGCCACAGGATGCCCCCCAGCCGCAAAATAATCCGGGTCTTGCGGCGACAAATAAATCGCTGTCACCTGATCCGCCTCAATTCTTTTACTCGCAGAATCGCCATTTTCTCCACATCCAACCACTTGATAAGCCGTTGTAGTTTCCACCTCGTTTAAATAAATATCAGACTCTCCCCGAAAAATCTGCTGAGAAATCTCTGTAGACACAAACTCGCGAGGATTCGGCGTCTCAGTGTCGCGACTGGTAACAATCGAAATTAATTGGCGTTCCCCTTTCAAAACAGTAATTTGGCGGTTGGGATTGGTCGGATCGACTTTCACCGAAACTACGCCATCATCGCCTAAATAAGCCGTGGCAATATTCAAACCGTTAAAAGTGCGATCGGCTACAATTTTTTGAGCCTTTTTAAATGTATAATTAGAAATTAACCCAATATTTTTTTCCGGTTGAAATCGCACTTTAAATAATACCGGCTGCTGCAAATACTGGCGGTTGCTTTCAAACCCTGGCGTGACAATATTTGGCGCTAAAGGAGCGGCTAAATCTACCAAAGTGCTAGCAACATTCCAATTCCCCGCCATCCAGTCGGGATATACCAAATCTCCCTTAGCTACAGCGATAGGAGGCTTGCTTTCCCAATTGGGAAAACTTGATATGCGATCGCCCAAAACCCCCGCCCTCGCACCGCCACCCCACAGCAACACCAGCAAAACCAAACAAAAACTCCAAATTACCTTCATACCCAATTACATTCAAACAACTAATTTTATGTTTCTCTTTCTCTTCTCTGCGTTCTCTGCGCTCTCTATGGTTCATTAATTGAAAAATTAGACAACAAATCAGTTAAACATCATATTTTCTACCATTTTCAGAAACAGGCAAGATGCCTGTTGCACAAAAATAAATGTTCGGCTTGTGGGGAGTAGGGGTTGGGCATCCGGCCCGCCCCCAATATGCAATTTAAAGGTGGAAAAACCTATTTTTTAAAGCGCCTCAACAGGTGCGGGTTCCCAAACTTCCCCGTATTTTTCCTTCAATTCGTGCCAATTTTCCACCTGTCCTGGTTCGTATTCCCCCGGCTTTCCCCACTGCAAAAACGCGCTCAAAGCAGCCTCATTTTGTTCGTCGAGAAAACGAATTGCATAAGTAGTGAAATTGCCTCTTTTCGCCTCACCTGTTTCAAACTTCACCTGTTTTATTTTGTCCATATTGAGGTGAAACTCAAATATTTCGGCGTGCATATTGGCATACTTTCCCTTCGGCAACTCCGCATAAAACAGCTTGTGAATTGAACCGCGCACTTCCAGCACAGCCGCGCTGCTAGTCACGATTAAACGCAGCGTTCCCAATTGTTCGCAAGCTTCCAAGAATTCTTTCAGGTTAGGCATAATTTAATTGGGGAATTGAGAATTAGGTATTGGGAATTGGGAATTGGGCATTGGGCATTGGGCCCAAGAGCCTTGGGCATTGATTATTGGTAATTAAAAACAACAATAACTAACAACCAACAACTACTGACTAATGACTAATGACTATGTTTCGTGCAATTCGTAAGCAGCGACAATCCGCTGCACTAGAGGATGTCGCACCACATCCGCCTGAGAGAATTCGCAGAAAGCAATGCCCTCAACGTTGCGTAGAATGTTTTGGGCGACTGACAATCCCGACTGTTGGTTTGGTGGCAAATCTGTTTGAGTGATATCGCCCGTTACTACCATTCTCGATCGAAAGCCCAGACGAGTCAACACCATTTTCATCTGAGCCGGCGTCGTATTTTGAGCTTCGTCCAAAATTACGAAAGCATTGCTGAGAGTGCGGCCCCGCATATAAGCTAAAGGAGCTACTTCTATCAAGCCTCTTTCCATTAAATCGGCCATTTTTTCAGGGTCGATCATTTCTTGCAGGGCGTCGTAAAGCGGGCGCAAATATGGATCGACTTTTTGCTGCAAATCTCCCGGCAAAAACCCTAATTTTTCGCCAGCTTCCACCGCTGGCCTTGTTAAAATCAGCCGTTCGTACTGCTTGCTCAACAGCGCTTGCACGGCGAAAATAGCTGCTAGAAATGTTTTGCCGGTACCAGCGGGGCCAATGCAAAATGTCAGGTCGTGTGTGCGTACTGCTTGGACGTATTGCCGCTGCTTGAAGGTTTTGGCTCTAATTTCTTCGCCGCGGCGGGTTCTGGCGAGAACGTCTCGCTGTAAGTCTTGTAAATCGCCTTGGCGGTTGGTATCCAAAGCTTGGCGCGCCGTCTGGATTTCAACTCCGGTAATATTTTTGCCGGATTTCCAATAGTCGGAGAGCGATCGCACTAATTTATGACACAATTCTACTTGACTTTTTGTGCCGGAAATCAGCAGTTCTTGCCCTCGCATTACCACGTTAGCACCGGTTTGCTTAGAGATCATTTTCAGGTTTTCTTCTTGATGACCGGCCAGCGACATTGCGCTTTGGGTGCTCGGTAACTCTATTATTAGTTTTTCATTCATGCCAACATAAGCTCCTCCAAATAAGCAATTAAAAGTTAACAACTAAACGTTCAACCTGTCGTCACTATTTGCGAACAAAAAAACGCCAGTTACTAGGTTTTACCTAGTATCTAAGGCGTCTTTTAGATTTAGCTCCCAAATGAGTTTGGTGCTTGAGGCACAAATCAAATCTCCCTTCTATTAAGTCAGGCAATTTTAGATTTTAGATGGGAAATTTTAGATTTTAGATTAACCTGATGCCGTTGACATTTGAAATTTAAAACTTTACATTTGTTTCCGATCGCAAAACCGGCAATTTCAAACTAAACGGCGCTTGTAATACAAAGTCTACAACAGGCAATCTAAAATCTAAAATTCTTTCTGGGCTCTGCAGTTAGCTAATAACCGGGAGTATTTCTGCTCGTTCTAAACGTAGGTGTGTTAGTACGGCGAGGTTGTTCTCTCGGAGTTCTGCTAGCTAAGGGACTCGGCGACGGAGGTGGCGTCCGGGGTCGGAAGTCGCCTCGCGGCTCCCGCGAGCCACGATCTGGGCGGTCGCGATCCGGGCGGTCGCGATCCGGGCGATCGCGATCGCCCCTGGGCGGGCCAGATCCGCGATCACCCGCTTCACCATCGTATATATCTAAATAGAGCGACTGACCCGCCGTCTGCGCCACCGCTTCGAGCGTAGTTCTAATCGCCTGAATATTGCGTCCGCCCCTACCGTAAACCCGGCCTTTGTCGGGATCTTCAAAAGCCAGCCTAACCCAGACCCGCGATTGGCGCGGGTGCAGTTCGCAATCAACCCGCAAAGAGCCTGGGGTCTCTAAAAAAGGCCCAATTAAAAACTTAACCAGTCCAGCATAGTTGGGACTAGCTGACTGTTGCTGTGCTGGATTCAACGTTGGCTCCGGCTCCGACTTGTTCAAATACATGGGCTTTTCTCAGGATGTCACGCACAGTGTCAGTTGGCTGAGCGCCGTCTTGCAGGCGCTTGACAATCGCTGGAACATCCAGCCTGGTTTCGTTATTTCTGGGGTTGTAATAGCCGAGCTCTTCTAGGGGACGGCCGTCGCGGCGGGTAGAACTGTTCATCGCTACAATCCGGTAGCTTGTCTCGCGTTTTTTCCCGTATCTCTTCAATCGCAGTTTGATCATCTTCTTGCACAATAGTCTTGTTCCAATTCTAAGCTATTTTGTCAGTGCTCCTTCCCCAAACCCCAACTCAACCCCTATTTCTTAACCTCCGACCAAAATATCGCTACGATTTGCTGCCCCCAAGGCAGGTCTGGCGCCGTCAATGTGCGGTGTAATTGCTACTGGCAAAATCGATGCAGTTCCCCACTGCTGGACCAATTTTTGCAAAAATATATCTTGCTGCTCTCTCAAAGAGTCCCAATCGGTGCCGCGATTAATAATTGCAAACCACACTAAACCCCGATCGCGCGTGGGTATAGCTCCAGCCAAAGCAATCACCGTGTCCAAAGTACCAGTTTTCACCACAGCCGATCGCGGAATGTGTCGGTATTCCAAAGTTCCTTTATCGCGCCCGGACACCGGAAACAAGTCAGCAATCGTCAGCCCAGTCGTCTGAAGGTTGCGCCCGATCGCCTGCATCATCCCACAAGCCGCCCTCGGAGACATCCGATTTTCCACTCCCAATCCCGAACCGTTAACTAATTGAAGTTCCTCCTCCGGCACCCCCGCAGCCCAAGTCGCTTGCTGCTGCACTATTTTTGCCCCGCCCAAATCGTCGGCCAGCATCTGAGCTATTTCATTATCACTGTGGACGTTCATCTGCTTGAGAATTTCGGCTAAAGGGAGCGATCGGCGCTTCAGCAGCAAACGCCCCGAAGTCACAAATTTCTCAGCAATGACGCTGCCGGCAACCGTTACTTGCGGCTTTCTAGTTCCCGGAGCCATCTTAGAATACATTGCCACCACGTCCGCAGGCCAATTGCTACCCTCAAGAGCTTGCCGCAGTATCTCCCCCGCCACCAAAGGATCGGACTGATAATTCATGCGAAAATTGCCTGTCACCACCAAATTCCCAGCCACACGATTGATACCCATTTGATTGAGAGCATTGCCAACGGCGATCGCCTCCTCCCACACAAACAGCGGATCGCCCCCGCCGCTGACCACCAAATCTCCCTGCAACACCCCATTCCTAATCGGCCCAGTTCCCCGGAACCGCGTTTCAAACTGATAATCAGGGCCCCAAGTCTCCAGCGACGCCAGAGAAGTTGCAATCTTAGTCAGCGAAGCCCCAGGCATCAGCGTCTTCCCCTGCTGACTTACCAGTGGCACCATTCCCGCTTGCACCCAAATTCCCTGATTTCCATCAATCAGGTTTTTGTCTTTCAACTCTTTTAAATATTCCCGCACTGTCGCTTCTGCAGGCAAGTCTGGATTTGCCGCATTTATTCGCCCAAAAGCCAAATCTTCGGCCACCACTAACCCGGGTATCCCTCCCCGCCAAGCCAGCACTGACGCAGCATTAGGCGCGGCACTGCCTACCCCAGCCATGTCCAGCCACAGAGACATCATCCCTGAGCTAAATAAATCCAGCATTTTTTACTCCTAAAGTCAATCGATTTGAGATTTGAGATTAAAGAATTGAAGAAAGCGCTCCCACCGATAAATCCCGGGGCAAGTGATGAGGATGGGGAGCTTTTTTCTTGCTCCACGGATGAATCCGGCGTTCCCGGACTAAAGTGCTTGCGGTCATGTAAACTATTTCATTGATTTTTTCAATATGCCGTCAAAAATAGTAAAGTAGTGACAAAACAAGTTCTATCAGAGTAGTCGGAAATAAGAATTGTCCGATCGCCCTAGCGAGCGGATTTTAGTTCTTTATTCAGACTTGTGGATTCACGCTCCTGACTTCCTGGTAGAATTTTTAGTGTTTCTCAAACATTGGTCAATGGGATCGACACGCGCAAGAATTGCGATAGACGCTATGGGTGGGGATCATGCCCCCGCCGAAGTTGTAGCTGGAGCGCTTAAGGCACAAGAAGAATTAGGCGTAGAGATTTTGCTGGTGGGCGACCCGCAGCAAATAGAAGACTCGCTCCGGCAACAAGACGCGATCGGCCGCGTCTGTACAGGTCAGCTAGAAATCGTTCCTTCTGAAGGAACGGTGGAAATGCACGAAGAACCTTTGAGTGCCCTCAAACGCAAGCCCAACGCTTCGATTAACGTAGCGATGAACTTGGTAAAGCAGCAGCAAGCTGATGCTGTGGTGTCCGCCGGTCACTCCGGCGCGGCAATGGCTGCTGCCCTGCTCAGGTTGGGCCGGCTCCCCGGCATCGATCGCCCTGCGATCGGTGCGGTTTTGCCGACAATGATACCGGGCAGCTCTGTACTCATTCTCGATGTTGGCGCTAATGTGGACTGCCGCCCCAAATTTTTGGAGCAGTTCGCTCTTATGGGAACTATTTACAGCCAGTGCGTTCTCGGCGTCGCCGAACCTAAAATCGGCCTGCTCAACATTGGCGAAGAACCTTCTAAAGGCAACGACGCCGCAGTGCGAACTCACCAGTTATTGGTGGACAACCCGAACATTCCTTTTGTGGGCAATGCCGAAGGCCGCGACGTGCTGTCGGGGAAATTCGACGTGATTGTCTGCGACGGGTTTGTCGGCAACGTGTTGTTGAAGTTTGCCGAAGCGGTGGGCGAAGTCGTCGTGCAAGTGCTGAAGGAAGAATTAGTCAAAGGACTCCAACATCAAATTAACGATCCTCTGCTGCAAAAAAGCTTGCAAGGATTTAAGCAGCGGGTAGACCACGTTGAACACGGCGGCGGTTTGCTATTAGGCGTTGCTGGAGTTTGCATTATCAGCCACGGTTCGTCTCAAGCTGGCTCGATTTTTAATGCCATTCGTTTGGCGAAGGAGGCTATTGACAACCAAGTGCTGGAGCGGATTCGATCGTCCAATCACCAAAGCGCTCTGGAACAAGAAGCTGTGAATTAGAGGCAGTAAGTAGGAATTAAAAATTAAAAATGTAAAATTAAAAATGTCAGCTTAAACCCACTGTTTTGCTTAAAAAAAAGTAATTTCAGCAGTTTAAAAAATAATTTTAATTGATAGTTTTTAATTTTTAATTTCTCGATCGAACAGCGAGTAAATGGAGAGGAATGTTGCAGCAATCAGGGTTCGGCATTGCCGTCACAGGTAGCGGTTCTTGTACACCGCAGGTTTCGCTGGATAATAACGGTTTGAGTCAGATAGTAGAAACTTCTGACGAGTGGATTGGCGCGCGGACGGGCATTCGAGCGCGCAGGCTGGCGGACGATCGCACTTCTTTGTGCGATTTAGCCACAGAGGCATCTCAAAAGGCGATCGCCATGGCAGAAATTTCGCCGACAGATATCGATTTGATTATTTTGGCGACTTCCAGTCCTGACGATTTGTTTGGCACTGCCAGTAAAATTCAATATCAGTTGGGCGCGACAAAAGCTGTGGCTTTTGATTTGACAGCAGCTTGTTCGGGCTTTGTTTTTGGTTTAGTTACAGCCTCACAGTTCATTCGGACAGGGGTGTATCAAAATGTTTTGCTGATCGGAGCGGATATTTTGTCTCGCTGGGTGAATTGGTCGGATCGGGGTACTTGCATTCTATTTGGAGACGGTGCAGGTGCGGTGGTATTACAAGCTTCAGAAGTCGATTCCTTTTTGGGATTTGAAATTCGCAGCGACGGCACACAAAATTCGTCTCTCAATTTGGCTTACAAAGCCGAGTCAAAAGAATTAATTGAGGGCGTCAGCGTCGGAGTTGGCGGATTTGAACCCATCACAATGAATGGTCAAGAAATCTATCGCTTTGCCGTGAGAAAAGTGCCGGAAGTCATAGAAAAAGCTATGTTTCGGGCCAATATCAGCGTCGCCGAAATTGACTGGCTGTTGTTGCACCAAGCCAATCAGCGGATTCTTGATGCAGTTGCCCAAAGGCTAAAGATTCCCCCCGAAAAAGTAATCAGCAATTTGGCGAATTACGGCAATACCTCAGCGGCTTCAATTCCCCTTGCCTTGGACGAAGCGGTGCGTCAGGGTAAAGTTAAAACGGGCGATACTATTGCTGCGGCTGGTTTCGGTGCAGGTTTGACTTGGGGGGCGGCGATTTTTAAATGGGGAAGGTAAGATTTGGCGGCCGGCTGTAAACTTGCTCCGGTTATTGTCGGGAGTTCGATCGAGTAAAATACAAATCCTTTAACACGCCATACATAGGGCAAGGTTCGCAGCGGTGCACCAGCCGGACAGCAGTTATTGACAAGGGCGTGCTGAAATGGAACATCCTCTATTCTTCGATCGACTTTCCCCGGTTTGAAGGTTGAAAATTGTGCTACGCCTATTAATCCAATTAAAGTAGCAAAAAAAAATAAAACTGGTAAAAATCGCAGTTAGATGTTATAATTATGAGTCGCGAGTAGAGAGTTCGTTAACCGAAAGATAGCGGATACCAGCGAGCGAACTTAGAAGCGGGAAAGAAAGAATTTTTGCAATCACCAATTAGCAACCACCAATTAGCAGATTACCGGAAAAATGACTAAAACAGCATGGGTATTTCCCGGACAAGGTTCCCAGGCGATCGGGATGGGTGCAGACTTATTAAACTTGCCAACAGCCAAAGCCAAATTTGAGCTCGCTAAAGAAATTTTAGGCTGGTCTGTCCCGGAAGTTTGCCAAAAAGAAGAAGCAAAACTCTCTCGGACTCTCTACACTCAGCCTTGCTTGTTCGTAGTAGAAAGTATTTTGGCCGACTTAGTGCGAGAAAAAAGCGATCGACCAGCGGTAGTTGCCGGTCACAGTTTAGGAGAATATGTTGCCCTCTACGCAGCAGGCGTCTTTGACTTTGAAACCGGATTGCGCTTAGTCAAACGCCGCGCTGAACTCATGGACACCGCCTCCGGCGGGCAAATGGTGGCTTTGATTGGGTTCGACAGGCAGGAACTAGAATTGCAAATTCAATACAGCCGAGACGTAGTGCTGGCAAACGACAACAGCGAAGCACAAGTCGTGATTTCTGGAACGCCCGCAGCAGTAGAAGATTTGCTTGCCAAAATCAAAGTCAAACGCGCCGTTAAATTGAATGTTTCCGGTGCGTTTCACTCTCCCCTGATGGCATCAGTGGCGGCAGAATTTCAACTAGCCTTAAAGTCGGCAAGATTTTCCGATGCTAAAATGCTGGTGCTCTCGAACGCAGAACCCTCAGCCACTACCAGCGCAGCCACTTTAAAGCAGCGGTTGACTCAGCAGATGACCAAAGGCGTGCGCTGGCGAGAAATTTCGCTGCAACTGCCGCAACAAGGAATCGATCGAGTAGTGGAAATTGGCCCCGGCAAAGTTCTCACAGGTTTGATCAAACGGACTTGTCCCGATTTAGCATTGGTAAATGTTAGCAGTTTTGCAGATTTGCCCGCTTAATCTATTTTTAGCCTGTTATTAAACGGCAGGTTATAAAATTGAGAGTTAATCGATCCGAAGATTGCCCAAATAACGAATCGCAAAACAGGCAAATCCGAATATTGCCTGTTTTGCAAATTGGGGATAGACGATCCAGACAGTTAGAAAATATTAATCAAAAATCTAGAAATCGATCGACCTGACGGGGCGATCGACAAATCCTGATGTAGACTAGGCGTAAAAACCAAGCTGATCGGGTATTTATATGAAAAAAGTCCTTTACTGGTTGATGGGCGACAAGGCAGGCAGAACCATCGTAGGTGCGTGGAACTGGATGTGGGGACTGCCCGTAGAATCCGGCGGCCAGGTGGCGGTGGCGGTAGCCGAAGAGTCACTGCGATCGATGCAAGAATCAGTGCAAAAGCTAGCAGCAGCAGTCTCCACCCAAGTTGCAGCCTACCAGCGCGCTAAAACGAAATATGAAGAAAAAGTTAGGGAAATGCAAACCGTAGAGCGCCAAGCCATCACAGCCCAGCGCAACGGCAACGAAGAAGCAGCCCGCTTGGCAATGTCGAAAGTAATTCAGACAGAACAAATCCTGCCACAGTTAGAAGCCCAAGTAAAACAAGCCGAACAGTACGTCAACGCTTCCAAAGACAAGCTAAATCGAGAACGGATGAAACTGGAAGCCTACAAAACCGATATGCAAAATATGAAAGATATGGCCGAGATTAACGAAGCCCTCGGAGCCATATCCAAAGTCAACAACGACCTCAGTATCGATTCAGCTCGATCGCAATTTGAGCAAGCCAAAAACGCCGTCCACGGCCGCAACCTCGAACAGCAAGCTTTAGCAGAAATATCTGATAACCCCCAAGAAAGACTTCAGGCCGAATTAGAAAATATGACCTTAGACGATGAAGTTAATCGCAGGCTACAAATGTTAGACGACTCCAACAACAAAGAACTTCCCAGCTAAGGACAATTTTATGGCGAAGAGTGGGCCTCCCCCCATAGTTTTTATCCTGTTATTTCTCTTGCTAGCCGGTGGTGGCTGGTTCTTTTTTCTCAACAAACCAGCATCGCAAGATGTTAGTAACAATCCCCCCACACCTACACCCGCAGGCGATGTCGTCCCACTTCCCGTCGCGCCAGTAGTGGGCGGTGCTTCTTCGCCTGTTGCGGCTACTTCCTTTGCGCTTCCAGCTTCCGTGCCTCCGGGTACGGCGGTGAGAATTGACGGTTCCACCAGCATGGTGACAATCAATCAGAACCTCAAGAACGGCTTTCAAGGGAGGTTTGCTGGCACTACAGTCGATGCCAAAGCAAATGGTTCTGCAAAGGGAATTCAGGATTTGGTGGCAGGAACAGCCGATATTGCAGCGGTATCGCGACCTTTGACGGCTCAAGAACAAAGTCAGGGTTTGGCTGCTGTGCCCGTTGCCCTAGATACGATCGCCCTTGTAGTTGGCATTAACAACCCCTTCAAAGGAGGTTTAACCTCGGCTCAAGTTCAAGATATCTTTAAGGGAAATACTCAAGACTGGTCGAAAGTCGGCGGCCCGGCGGGTCCGATTAAAGTAATTAACAGACCGGCAGTTAGTGGCACTCACCAAACGTTTAAAGAACAAGTGCTCGGAGGTGGCGAGTTTGGCACGACGGCAAATATTACCACGCTCGATCGAGATGCGACAACTCCTCTGCTGCAAGCTTTAGGCAACAACGGCATTGGCTATGCGACTTTCGCTCAAGTAGTCAATCAGAGAACGGTGCGCGTTGTTCCCGTCAACGGTGCGACAACGGATGCAGGTAACTATCCTTACAAGCGGCAGTTGTACTACGCTTACAAAAATCCTCCTAGCCAAGCAGTTAAGGATTTCTTGGGCTACGCCACTTCTTCGGAAGGACAGAAAGCTATGCTGACCGGAAATTGAGCCTTTGCAAAGAATTCGCCAGAATAAATTCGGGCGCTACACAAGCTTGCAAAGCGGTGTCAACCGCCGAATCATCTAACAGCACGACATGCATAAACACGGATACACTGATGATAGTCAACTTAGCCAATTAGCTAAACAGTCCGATCGCTGGGCCTATCCGTGTATCCGTGTCAAAATCCGTGTAGTGCTACTTTTTTGATTGCTGAACTGATAGGCTAATATTCGATGTAATTTAAAATTTAAGGTTTTTCTGTGAGCAAAAGTCGCGAACCAGTCGAAAGTTTACTTCTCTACTATTTATTTAAATGGTCAATTGTCAGCCCGATGCTGCACCTGTACTTTCGAGGCCGCATCTACGGTGCAGAAAATGTTCCGACAGAAGGGCCGGTGGTGGTAGTCAGCAATCACGCCAGCGATTTTGACCCGCCGATTTTGTCTAATTGCATGAGCAGGCCCGTCGCATTTATGGCAAAGGAAGAGTTATTTAAAGTTCCTATTTTGAAGCAGGCAATTACGCTTTACGGTGCTTATCCAGTCAAGCGGGAAAGTGCCGATCGCAGTGCAATTCGCTCGGCTATCAACTCTTTGGAAAATGGCTGGGCGACGGGTGTATTTTTGCAGGGAACTCGCACGCCGGATGGCAGAATTACTGAACCGAAATTAGGTGCTGCGCTGATAGCTGCTAAGGCTAAAGCGCCGCTGTTACCTGTTAGTTTGTGGGGAACTCACGCCATTTCGTCCAAAGGTTCGGGAATGCCGCGTCCGGTGCCGCTGACGGTGCGAATTGGCAAGCTAATTGAAGCGCCCGGTTCGTCGGATCGCGAGGAGTTGCAGGCGCTGACTCAAAGATGTGCGATCGAGATTAATGCGATGCACGATTTGGGGCGCTAATTTTATAACTTTTGTTGCTGTTTTTCAGGTTATATCTACAGATAGATGAATACTGAAGATAAACCTCGAAAAATATCAATATAAGTGATTGAAAACAAGCGCAATAATTAGGCTTGAATTTGAGTTTAATTTGACAGGAGATAAGAAGAAAGATATGGTAACAAGCAATCAAACCCGCGCGTTGGGATTGTTTTCTAACCGCGAAGATGCCGAGCAAGCTCTGACAGAATTGAAATCTTCCGGGTTTCCAATGGATAAAGTTTCGGTTGTTGCTAGGGAGGCAGGTGAGTCTGTAGGCGATACTCAAACGATCGCTCAGGTAGGCGATAAAAATCTAGACACAGGAGCAGGAGTGGTAGCAGACACTCTGACAAATAGTGCTTTAGCCACCGTGCTAGTGGGTCTCGGAAGTTTAGCTATTCCCGGAATCGGGCCTATGATTGCAGCGGGCACTTTGGGCGCCTCACTGGTGGCTAGCGTAGCAAGCACTGGCGTCTCGGCGGCGGCTTTCGGTGGGGTGGTGAAGGCCTTGACTGACTTGGGAATTCCCGAAGAAACAGCTAGAACTTACACCGACCGCCTGCACGCGGGCGATTATTTGGTAGTAGTAGATGGCGCTGAGGATGATATTAGTCGGGCTCAAGGGGTTTTCAGCAGTCGGGGCATTCAAAATTGGGGCGTTTTTTAAACAAGAATTGTGCACCAAGTCTATCTCTAGGGTGATGCACACCTCACCATTAGTGAGAACAATCAGCTCAAATTTAGTACCCGACTTTTGTTTGAAAATTAGTGCCTCAATCCCCCCTAACTTAAAAAGGGGGGAACCGGAAACAGTCTTTCGTCTGCCGGGAAGGGCATTGAAATTCGGCTAAAACCCCGACCTAGACGTGGTTTTAGTCTTAAGTTGACATTCATTCATTGCCCACCCGCTGCCTACAGGTAAATTATTGATTTTTATCGCTCATCTTTTGATGCTGAGGCGGTGACATAAGCGACAGCTAAAGGGGAAATTTTTTCTGTAACTGCTGCGATAACTTGGCGATCGAAGTCAGTCCAAACTCTGGGGCGATCGAACATACAAGGCTGCAAAACCCCCCACAATAAGCCGTCAGCACAAAGGTGAGCGTGAATCAAAGCTCGATGTCCGAACTCTTTTGCCTCAAAATTTTTGTTGACAACTTCAGGATTGGCTGTCTCAACATCCTCAACAAAAATCGACGGTTCAGTTCGCAAAGCTGCTGCAAACAAAGGGTCTTCTTCCCCTAAAGATTCTGGTTCTTTTTTCCATTCCGCGTCCCCAATCTCTGGAAAGTTCGAGTTGCGACGCCAGCAGTAAGGTACTCTGCCCCTTTGCGTTTCAGGATTGCGGAGGTAGAGAAAGACCCGATCGCAATTTAACACCTCGCCTAAAGCCGGCACCAAAGCGGAAAAAACATCATCCGGCGTTTTGGTGTCACTCAAAATTTTATCCAGAACTTGCGGCAGAATTTGGTCGGTCATTAATTTTAGCTTTGGAAGTTCATCTACTAATTTTAAACTACTCCTCCTTTTCTCTTCTGTTCTTTTACGCATTTGTCATCAGCATCTTCGCGTTTCCTTAAATCGCTATAGGAGAGAAGTTTTAAAACCAGAGGGAATGGAAAAAAACTAAAACTTGCTTAATCCTTCCCTTTGTTTATTCAATTCTGCCTTGGCTGAAGTTAGCACCCGTATAACCGGTTGTCAGCCAAAGAATAGCCCTAGCGCCGTCGCGAATAGCTTTTTCCACCGGTTCGGGGGTTCGCCCAGACGGAACTGCCACAGGCTTAAAGCTAATGCCTCGACTGCCGAGTACGATTTCGCCGATAATCTGAGCTCGCCGCATATGATCGTCAGAAGTGATCAGATACACGCTCTCAATCCCTTGAGCTTTCAATTCATCTACCAGGGTGGTAAAATTTGTTACCGTATCTACCGCTCTGTAGTCTAAGTGCAGGCGATCGGACTCAATTCCCGCTTCTGAAAACACCCATTCCGCGAACTCGGGATTGCTGCCAGACGACACCCAAATTGGCAATTCAGGATGATCCCGAGCAAATTTGGCGGCAAACACCTCTCGCTCCGTAGCCCCACCTAGAACTAACAAAGCTTGGGGTCTATGAAATTCGCTCTTAACCTGCTGATAGCCAAACCAACACGCCATCAAAAGCCCTACTAGGAACCAAAAACTGCGTGAAGTGTTCAAACGCTTGTAACGCTGCGTGTTTGAATTGATTTTTAACCACATCTAAACCTATAAAAATTTTATGTAACTCACAAAGGAACCATAACAAAAAATACCGCACGTATAGCCCACTAACAGGAATTAAAAATTAAAAATTAAAAAAGGGTCGGGGGATCATAGGATTTTAGATTTTAGATTTTACATTTTAGATTTTAGATTGACTCTACGTTTGTGGTGGGGCTTAAACAGGTGATTTGAGATTTTATACCAACCGCCTTGGCGGTTGGTATACTTGTCTGGGAGCCAATTCCTTAGCGGATATGCAAAAAAGAGGGGCAAAACTACGCTTCCCCCTCCTGCTTTTAATTTTTCTTGGTTTTTAACGGGACTGGCCGGGTTCGAACCGGCGGCCTAGCGCTTCAGATTTGTGTGAGTTTCCCCACTCTCTGGACTATACCTTCACCATATGCTTGCAGCTTTTAGGTGGTGACCGTCTAGTCTCTAAACCTTCCTGATTTCAATATAGGCGATCGCATAATCGCCCTGAACTCAGGCTTGGCTTGGTATTGCCTTAGAGTCATAGGAACCCACGAACTCTTTAGGTTTCACCAAATTTGACCACATTCACTCCTAGAGTTTCCTCGCAGGGTGCCCGATTCTTCAGGAGGCGCTTGCTCTATCCATCTGAGCCACAGCCCCAGTTGCTAAACCGTTTTGATTATAGCAGTTAATGTCGATTTTGAATTTTTTATTTTGGATGATCACCGATCGCCAGTTGCCAGTTTCGCAGCGATGCGGGCAAAGTTTTCTGCTGCGGTGAGTTTACCGGCACCATAACAGGCGCGCTGCCTCCATGCGGTGACGGGGAGATGTCCAGGGGGAGCATCTTCGTTGAAGGAGAGCTCGCTGTAATATTTCCAATTTTCCTTGACTCGCCAGCCGACTCGATCGCAAAATTCAGTATAATTTGCCTCGGTACTTTCCCAAATCTGCTGCTGCACGCTCAACCCGAACCGCCCGCTGCTGTATTGTTGCCAAAGTTGGTCGATCGTGCGAAGGTCTGTAGGAGGAAAACTGTCAATATCGGCTGCACTCAGCCAGCCTTCGTCTTCCCTGACAGCGATTTGCAGCAAGATTTCCCAAGTGTGTTCATCAGCTTTGCGCCATTTTCCAGTTTCTAATAGCTTTGTCAGTTGTCGATAGTCCATCCCCACTTCGGAGATAGCCGGAGTTTGGTCAGGTATAGCACCGATTTTGTCTTCCAGCCGCAGTAGAGTGCTGACAATCAATTCGGGGTTTAGTTGTTCGAGGCGGTACAGAACCCATTCTAACTGAGATTGAAGATACGTGCGGGCGATCGCACCTTGCTGCAATTCCCCATGCAACTCATCAAATTTAGCTGACCAATTTTGTTGAGTGCGGGCCAATTCCCACATTTGTTTTGCCCACTGCAATCTAACTTGTTCTTTTTTTAAATAAGTTTTGGAAGGCTTAGCACGTTGCGGGTAGGGAGTCACATCCCAGCCGCAAATCGAGCAAAACTCTGCTTTTTCTTCTATGTATTCAGCACCGCACACTGGACAGTTAGACATATTGCCATAAATTCGGTTGCCAAGTAATTATATGACATCGGGTAAATTAACCATAATTCGATTAGCTATGCACTTTGCAGCCTACAATTACAGTTTATCTGTAGTAATGTGCACTTTTCGCACCCGAAAGTTAGAGTTAATTATACCGCTCTAACAAGGCAAGCGAATAGTAAACAAACTGCCTTTGCCCAACTCGGATTTTACCTCGATCGTGCCGCGGTGAGCTTCGACTATTTGGCGGCAGAGGTGTAGTCCCAAACCTGTACTGGACTTCTTATGAGTTCCCGAGCTAAACCTTTCAAATAACTTTGCTTGTTCGGTGGGAGAAATGCCGGCACCGGTGTCTTTGATGTCTATGATTACCCATGCCAGCGGTTGGTTTTTGAAGCTCGTATAAGCAGGTGAATTGGCAGCTTTTAAGCTGACATCTATTGAGCCGTTGTCGGTAAATTTAATCGCATTTCCGATTAAATTTGTCAGCAAGCGGTGCAGTTCCAGACGATCGCCTGGATACTTCGCAATCGGTGCACTTTCTGCACTTTCTGTCAAGTCTAAATTTACGGATAAACCTTTAGCATCGGCTAGGGGAGCTAGTTCTTCAGCTACCTCAGTAATAAGCTGGCGCAAGTCCACGGCAGCGAAACTTAGGGATTTGCGGCCTGCTTCGTAGCGGTAGACTTCCAGCAACATATTTACCATCGCGATCAGGTTTTTGTTGCTGCGAACCATCGTCCCGAAAGCGTCGCGCATGGGAAGGGAAATTTCTCCCAAAGCTCCCTGCTGCATTAAAGTTAGCATTCGATCGGCGGCTACGAGGGGCGTCCGCAAGTCGTGAGCGAGTCGGGAGACAAAATCTTCGCGCTGCAGGGCGATCGAATTGCGCTCGTCTACGCTGTGTTTAAGCCGCAGGAGCGATCGAACCCTAGCCAGCAGTTCATCCATTTCGACTGGTTTGCGGATAAAATCGTCTGCTCCCATGTCCAATCCCTGGACTACGCTGGCACTGTCGTGAGCCGTGATCAGCAAAATCGGAATAAAGGGCAATTCCTTATTTTGTCGGATTCGTTTAGTGACTTCGTAACCATCCATTCCCGGCATCATCACGTCTAGCAGTACCAAATCCGGGGCTGCCTTGTCAATTTGACTCAAGGCAGAAAAGCCGTTTTCCGCCGTACTAATTTCGTAACCTTCTTCTTCTAGGATTGTCTGAACCAACAAAACATTATCTGGTGCGTCGTCTACCACCAGAATCCGATCGGCTTTTGTGGCATTCGGAACAGATAAATAACTCATTTAATTGCTAGCCTGGAAATAAATTCTAAACTTTAATATGCCATCCGATTTATGATTTCACATTTTTACACTTGTTAACTCTGTCATAAGGAATATCTCACAACTTTATCAAATCTTTTTACTTTGGAACCCTCGGATGTAATATAATCTACTACTTGGTTGTCATCGTATGCACACCGTCCCAATCATCGGGCGGGGGTACTTCCAAATAGCTCAGGGATCGATCAAGGTGAACTTCCACAGGTCTATCGCTGGGTCGCATTGCTAAAGCAGCTTCAAAATAACTAATAGCTTTCTGAAAATTTCTAGCAATATAAGCATCCCTACCGTTACTGTAAAGTTCCAAAAACCGAACGGTTTCCCCATCCATGGGTTCAGAACTATTTTGCAGCAACTCGTAAATACCCACTGGCTGATTTTTGCCCTTAACCCGCACCTTGTCTAACTCTCGCACCCAAATTCCTTCTCGACACAAACTGTATGTAAATTCGCTCAAAATTATATCGCATCCGTACTCCTTTGTAAGCTGTTCCAATCGCGAACTCAAATTCACCGCATCCCCGATTACCGTGTAATCCATTCGCTTTTGAGAACCAATATTTCCCGAAACCACCTCTCCGGAACTAATTCCAATTCCGAAGCGAAATGGATCTTCGCCGGGGCGAGAATCATTAAACTCTTTCAAACGCCGGCGCATATCTAAAGCCGACTGCACCGCCATCCAACCGTGACTTTCCGGGGGATTCAGCGGCAGGGGCGCGCCGAAAACCGCCATTAAAGCATCACCGATAAACTTGTCTAAAGTGCCTTCGTAGTGGAAAACGGCCTCCACCATCGTCTCAAAATATTCGTTCAGCAGGGATACCACATCCGACGCTCCCAAATTTTCAGTCAACGTGGTGTAGCCGCGAATGTCAGAAAATAAAATAGTCACTTCTTTGCGTTCGCCCACCATCAGGGCGCCTTCACCCAAGGCCATCACTTTATCTACGACTCCAGGAGTCAGATAGCGGTACATCGTATTTTTCATCCGCTTTTCGCGACTGATGTCTTCGAGTACCACTAAACCGCCGCGCACGCCGCCCTCTGGATTGATCAGCGGGTTGACAGTCAAATTCAAACTACGTTCAATTACTTTAATTCGAGAGGCGGGGATGGGCAGCGGACAATAAGGGTGATACAGGGCAGAATTTCGCAGCGCAAATAGAGATTGGGCATTAGCTAATTCTGCCAGCGCTACTTCCTCAGTCCACGCGCGGTTTTCGCCCCAAGCGTAATATAAATTAGGGTCAGTGCGATCGGGCACGGCCAAAATATAACTTTCTTCTTCTTCTTTTTTTTGGGAATTTAGCGTTTTTTCTACCAACAGTCCCACAGTTAAACTTTGTTCGGGAACGTAATGTCGGGCAGCATTTTTGAGACTGTCTTCTAGCCGAAATTGCAAATTGTCGATCGGCACAACTTCCCAAACATAGCGATTCACCAGTTTATCTTCCCAAATCTGGGGATTGTGTTTGCTTTTAGCTTGATTTACCGGACAGCCCAACAATTCCAGCGCTGCTTCGTTAATCGTTACAACTCGCCCCTGTAAATCGGTGGAAATTACTGCATCTGAAAGACTTTGCAGCATATCTTTTTGATACTGCTTTTCCACCATCACGTTTTGAAACAGTTGAGAATTTTGCAGCGCCATTCCCGCTTGGGAATTAAACGCTCGCAAAAACTCTTCGTCGGAAGGGGTGAAACTACCTTGGTTCTTATTAATTAGCTGAGTTACCCCGATCAGCTCACCTTTGGCGTTATGCACGGGCATACACAAGACAGTCCGAGTGCGGTATCCCGTTTGCTGGTCTGTAGATGGGTCAAAGCGGGGATCGTCGTAAGCATCTGTAATATTTAGAGGTTGACCAGTCGAAGCCACGTAGCCAGCAATTCCCCTATTCGCAGGAATACGAATTTCCATCATCGTTTTGCCGTCGGCCTTGGCGACTTTTGTCCAGAGTTCGTTGGTTTCCCGATTTAACAAAAATAGCGTGCTGCGATCGGCTTGCATCAAGTCGCGAGCTTGATCCATTACAGAGCGCAAAGTTGTTTCCAAGTCAAGACTTTGACCCAAAGTCGTGGTGGCTCTCAAAAGTGCGGCAACCCCTCGCTGGTTGCGGGCCACGACGTAGAAAGACTGACAGCTTTCGAGAATAATCCCGATCGAATCTGCAAAAGCCTGGAACTGCTGTTCGTCTTCCTCGTTAAAGGGGGCATCGCCAGCTTTATTTAACAGTCTGACCACCGCTACGGGTTCATGTTGGCTCTTGCTGCTAAAAATTGGCATACAGAGGATGGTCTCGATCTGATAGCCCGGTGGTTCGTCTACTTCGGTATTAAAATACTCGTGCGATCGAGCTTCGGCGACATTAATCGATTTTCCGGTTGTTGCTACGTAGCCTAAAATGCCTGCATCCATCGGCAAGCGAACTTCTACATCCTCGCCCGTCAGTGGATCGACTGTTTTGTGCCACAGTTGATTTTTGTTGGAGTCAACCAAAAAAATTGTTGTCCGGTCTGCTTGCAAAATTTGACCAATTTTGACAGTGAAGGCATCTAACAGTTGCTCTAAGAGGCTTTCGAGTGCTTCATTGTTAATCAGGTCCATCGCCCGGATAAATTGCTGAAATTCAGCCGTGATAAAGTCCAGCAGGCACACTAATTCAGGAACTGGCAGGCTCTTAACACGGGAGGTCAATGCCCCCATAAAATTGACTTGAGTCAGTGTAGCCAGAACGCTACCAGTATTGGAGAATGTCATGATTAACTGCTTGCTCAGAGGGGTAGACTGACCGCAGGTCGATCTGCGCGAGATTCGGCGGCGGTGCAAACTCTTGAATTTGTTTGCAAGCGCATCGGCACTCGCTTGTCGCTTTGATGAATCGTGAGTTCAAAAGTGGCGCACGCAACTTCAGTTTGCTTGTTATGTATGCTCGATCGATCTTTTTTACAACCTCGATACTGATGAGGGTTCGTCAATTCAAGCTGAACTTAAGTTCGCAAAACTGCTAGCCTGAAAATTAGGTGACAGGCTTTAGTTCGATCGAGAGTGCAATGTGGATTGGACGCCCTGTGCTCTGCCCCAGCGCGCGGTGTGACTGTTTTAGCGCACTCGGCGACCGTATCCGGTCAGGTAAAGGGCGCTATGAAAGCAGCGCGCAAGGCATTCCTACAGAGCTTACTCATAGTTTAATGGTAAATGCAACAGCAGGATAACGACGGTAATTTATACAGCAAAAAAGTTCGATCAATCTTTGAAAACATCCCTATTCAATACCAACTGACGATCGAACAGCGAAGCTAAGCTGGCGGTGATGTTTAAAGGTGCTACCGATCCTGACATTTAGGCCGCTCTGGGCACAGACTGGGCAAACACCACTGATTGATAGTAGCGCTGCAGTTGTGCGGCGGCGGCTGCCCAACCCCAGCGTTCGGCTTCTCGGCGAGCGTTATGGCGCAGGGTTTCCCGTTCTTCGGGATTCGCAAACAGACGCTTAGTGGCTGCGAGTGCTCCTTCTTCGTCGGCTGGGTCAAATAAATATCCGTTAACACCGTCGGTGACGATATCGGGAATTCCGCCACTGCGCGCCGCCACTACGGGCGTCCCTGCAGCCATTGCTTCTAGGAGCACTAAGCCCAGGGTTTCGGTGCGGGAGGGAAAAATGAAGGCGTCGGCAGATGCGTAAGCTCTTGCGAGTTCTTGCCCCTTGAGGTAGCCGACAAAATTGGTGGGTGTGCCGGCAAAATATTGTTCAAGGGTTTGCCGATGCGGGCCGTCTCCCACTAAGGCGAGGCGGGCATCGGGAATTGCTGCGAGGACTGGTTTGATGCGTTCGATTTCTTTTTCTGCACCGAGGCGGCCGACGTACAGCAGCAGGGGACTGTCTGGGTTATTTTCAGAAAGGCGCGATCGCATTTCTCGACTTGCCAATTCCGGGACAAACATTTCAGTATCTACGCCCCGCTGCCATAAATCTACCCGATCGATCCCGTGGTTTCTGAGTTCTTCCACCATTGCTGTAGAAGTACACAGATTCAATTCTGCTTGGTTGTGAGCACCTTTGAGCAATTCCCACAATAAAGGTTCGAGGACTCCAAAACCGTAATGGTGCAAATATTTCGGCAAATGCGTGTGGTAAGAAGCCAAAATCGGAATGTTGAACTTTTTCCCGTAATATATACCGCCCAATCCCAAAATAGCGGGATTGACAACATGAATAATATCCGGTTTAAACTGCTCTAATTGGCGACCGACAGCGGGAGAAGGAAGTGCCATTTTCAATTCCGGGTACATCGGCAAAGGCAAGCCCTCCACACCGTAAACTCGTGCGCCTTTGTATTCTTTAATTCCGTAATCTGGAGAAAATATCAGAACTTGTTCGCCCGATCGCTGCAAGTGATCTACAGTGTGAATCAAGCGCGTCACAATGCCGTCTATTTTTGGCAAAAATGTTTCCGTGAAAAGAGCAATTTTCATAAAAATAAGTTACTTAGGGAGCCGATAATCATAGCTTGGGGCAAACGGCATCGGTAACAGGATACACTGTGTCGGGGGGAGTAAGTCATGGCGTGCGATCGGCTGCTTTTCTACACTTCTTCTGTCAGTTGCACTACCGCTAATTCCGAGCGAGAGGTTTTTGAGATCAAATGCCAATTCCCTGAATGCCAATTGATACAATTATCCCACCTAAAAGCCATCCCACACTTTCGGTCAAGCAATTAATTCTGTAAATTTCCTGTGCTATCCCGGCAATTTATCTCGATTTTTAAGTGGCAGATAAGCCTTTGCTAACTCGCCACTAATTTAGATCACTCGGCGTTACAGCAGCCCATTCCCCTATTAAATAATAAGCCAAAACTGCCCTCGCTGGAAATCCAGGCAGAACCACCAAAAGCAACAGAATGAGAATTCGACTTTTCACGGGGTTTCTTCCCAAACAAGCCAGCGGTAAAAACCTGATGCCATTTTTTAATTAACCGCAGAGGACACAGAGGACACAGAGAAAGAGATAAAAAAGATAGATTATCGTAATATACAGCAAACTCCATTCAGAACTTGCGAACCCTTTTCCTCTCTTCCCTTCTTTTCTCTTACTGCGCGCCCTTCGCGCCTTCGCGGTTCGTTAAAAAGCTCTTTCCCCGCAGATAGAAGCCAGAACTTACTTCCAAGAAACCTTCGGCAAAATCTGATTTTTATCGACACGGTGCTGATATTTTGTAGCAAAATTCAGCAGAGAATCGAGCAGGGAATCTGAGAGATAGTGCGGTTGCAAACCCAGGTCTAGCAAATTGGTGTTTTTGGCATTGAAATAATGTTCTTCTTTCTCGACTCTGGGATTTTCGATGTTGTTGATTTCTACTTTTAATCCCATTGCCATGCCTGCTTTTTGCACCAAGGAGGCTAAATCGCCGACGCTGAATTGTTCGGTGAATTGGTTGAAGACGCGGAATTGTCCGGCTTCGGCGGGGTTGGCTAGAGCCAATTCCACGCACCGCACGGTATCCCGAATGTCTAAGAAGCTGCGGGTTTGTCCGCCACTGCCATAAACCGTCAAAGGATGACCGATCGCAGCTTGGATGCAAAATCTGTTCAATGCTGTCCCGAATACTCCGTCGTAGTCCAAACGGTTGATCAACAGTTCGTCCATGCCGGTTTCATCTGTGAGCACGCCGTAGACTACGCCCTGATTTAAGTCGGTGGCTCTTAAACCCCAGATTTTGCAAGCAAAATGGATGTTGTGGGAGTCGTGGACTTTTGACAGGTGGTAGAAACTGCCTGGTTGTTTGGGATAGGGTAGTGTATCCTTGCGGCCGTTGTGTTCGATCGTAATGTAGCCTTCTTCAATGTCAATATTCGGCGTGCCGTATTCGCCCATTGTCCCCAATTTCACTAGGTGACAGTCGGGGAAGTCTTCGCGGATGGCGTACAGCAGGTTGAGTGTCCCGACGACGTTATTGACTTGAGTGAGGACTGCGTGTTCGCGATCGATCATTGAGAAAGGTGCCGAACGCTGTTCGCCGAAATGGACGATCGCCTCTGGTGCAAATTTTCTCATGCTTTTGCTGAGAAAATCGTAGTTGGTGATGTCACCGACGAACAAGTCGATCGACTTGCCCGTTAAATCTTGCCATCGCTGGAGTCGTTGCTGAATCGGTGCGATGGGAGTGAGGGTGTCGCTGCACAGTTCCAGATCCCAGTGCCGCCGCACGAAGCTGTCGAGGATGCCAACTTCGTAACCTTTGTTAGAAAGGTAGAGTGCGGTTGCCCAACCGCAATAGCCATCGCCACCAATAACCAGGACTTTCATAAATCAACGGTGAATCTTGCTTGCCAATACTGGGTTAATGTACCAGGTATTGGTGCATTCTGAACCTTTAATCAAGCGTGTTCGCCCAGGAGAGACTCTGTTTTTTTGGATTAAACCGGAATTTCGTCGGCGAAACTGGCCCGGCGGGTGAATTCAAAAGGGCCGGCCTGGGCTCCCCAGACATGGGCGTCGGTTTCTGGGTCACGTCCGCGATCATGGCTAATAAATTTGTCTTGGTCTATCTCAAATTCGCTGTCTAAATAGGTTTTTTTGCCCTTTCTGACCACCATGCAGCCTTTTCCGGGTTCGACAGACCCTTTGAAGCTGTTGCCCGTCCACTGCGTAATAAAGGTGCAGCCGGGAAGTAGAGTCAGTTGTGCTTTTTTGATTTCTTGCAGCCGTTGCGGGTCGCGGGCAGCGCCGTAGAATTGTTCTTCGTTTTCTATGGCATAATTTTCGATGTCGATTCGATCGTCCACCGGGACTAATTTCAAAACTCGGACTCGGTACGGTACATTCAGTTCAATATCGTAGGCTTGTTCTAGGTACAAGCTGATCCCATCCAGAACTTCGACGGGTAAAGGCCTCATGCAGACGCGGATGTGGGCGAAGAATGGCGGATTTTCAAAGGCTTGGGCTTGGTTGCTGAAATCGGCGGCCATCCAGCGGGCGAGGGTGACGATATCTGTGGAATGAGTCATTTCGATTTTAGATTTGGGATTTTCGATTTTAGATTGGGGATCTAGTAAAAATTATTTTAGGGGAAAGCGGGCGATCGGCTATAGAAGGTAGTTATATGCTTTACGAACCAGTAAAGAAAAGGTGGCGATCAGTACGGCATTTATCAACGTATCCCATTAGCGAGATCGTCCTTTTCTTCTACCAGCGCTGGAATTTTTAGTCGAACTCGCCCCATTGGTGCGCCCTCAATCTTCCAAAATCTCGACCAAATCTTCCATCGTCACGTCGAAAGCACGGGCAATTTTGTAGACAGCAGAAAGATCGACTGTGTTTAAAGCATCCCGCCTCCCGTAGCTTTTTACCGTGTTGTAGTTGACTCCGGATCGATCGGCAACTTCTTTGAACGTCCAACCTCTTTGCTCAGCTAGTTCTCGAATCCGCAGTCTAACGTAGCCCATTAGTGCGAGCGCCCTTACTATTCCAAAAACTCAACCAAATCTTCAATCATTACATCAAAAGCAAGGGCGATTTTCTGAACGGCGCTCAGATCGACCATACTCATCCCATCATCGCGTCTAGCGTACCCTTTAACCGTGTTGTAATTAGGGCTTGCTGAATATATCGAGCGCATATTACGTGGGCTGGGTTAAGAGAGCGTGCGATCGAGAGTAAAGT
>NZ_JAUBRB010000075.1:0-26515 GCF_036701585.1 Microcoleus sp. POL10_C6
AAGCTATAAAAGCGATGGTTAATCCAGATCTGCAAGAACCATCTTTAATTCCTCAAATTTAGACCTGAATCCTTACCTATATCCTTTTGATTTGTGGGTGGATCAAGGTTATAGTTGGACGGCCAATTGGCAGCAACATTTGAAAAGCCCCATAGACAAGGGATTGGAATTGATTTTATCTAAGTTGTTGGCAAAAGATATCCAGCAGCGCTATCAATCAGCCGAGGAAGTTTTAAGAGATTTTCAAAGTCAGTCAACACCAAATTTTATACAGACTTTAAAAAGGTTTGACTTTGACCCGGTGACAGTTGATGTGCGGGGTAATATAAGTAGCGGTCAACGCCGTGAAGCACAATTTTTTAGTGAAAATTTAGGTAGCGGTGCAACCTTAGACATGGTAGCAATTCCTGGTGGCAGTTTCGTGATGGGTTCCCCTAATACGGAAGCAGGGCGAAGTAACAATGAAGGGCTGCAGCGTACTGTTAATATCTCTCCTTTTTTTATGGGTAAATATCCAGTCACTCAAGCACAATATCAAGCGTTGATGGGGAATAACCCTTCTCATTTCAAAGGTCTTTTCAAAAGCAAACAACTCCCTGTAGAACAAGTTAGCTGGGATGAGGCTGTGAAATTCTGCCGCAAGCTTTCTGAAAAAACAGGGAAGACTTATCGTTTACCATCGGAAGCGGAATGGGAATATGCTTGTCGCGCGGGAACTACAACACCTTTCTATTTTGGCGAAACAATTACCCCAGATTTAGTTAATTATGATGGCAATTATCCCTACGGTTGTGCGCCCAAGGGACTGTACCGCAAACAAACAACGGATGTGGGGAGTTTTCCGCCGAATCCGTTTGGTTTGTATGATATGCAGGGGAATGTTTGGGAATGGTGCAGCGATAAATGGCACGATAATTATAGTGGCGCACCGACTGACGGAAGTTCTTGGGAAACTGGAACGGATAATAAGCGGGTGCTGCGTGGTGGTTCCTGGAACAACCATGCGCTCTATTCCCGTAGTGCCGATCGTATCAACCGCTGGGCGAACGACGGGTGCTGGGACAGGGGTTTTCGCGTGGCGGTAGCTTCGGTTTCTTCCTCGTCCTAGTTTCCGCGTAGTAGTGGTAGGGTGCGTCGCATTGAACAATCTGCAAATCAAATCAACAATCTCGCAGCGACGCACTGTGAGAGTCAGTCAATCGATTTTAGATTTTAGATTTTAGATTTTAGATTAAAGAATTCAAACATCGACCCCACAGATGAATCCGGGGGCTTGTGAAGAGGATTCGGAGATTATGCCGGGGCGGGTTTATTATGTTGTTGGTTCCGAGATAGATGGTTGGTAAAACCCGCCCCTACCGCAGAATTAAGCCTACCGAGCTTGATAACTGATAGAGATATCGCCTTACAATATCACATAGCTACACAATTCATAAATCCCCAAATTTATATGACAATCGAAGAATTAGAAGTACAACTCCTGGCCTTAACGGCGATCGAAAAAGCTGAGGCGATCGGCATCTTAACTCAAAGCCTGAAAAACAGCGGCCGCCCGATAACCAAAACTCCCGGCGTGATGGGCGGTGATGCTTGTATTGACAAAACTCGCATTCCCGTTTGGTTGCTCGCCAGCTATCGCAATGACGGCGCTACCGATGCTTTTATCTTAGACTGCTACCCCCATCTCAGTGCTGCTGATTTGGTAAATGTTTGGGCTTATACAGAAGCTTATCCTGACGAAATTGAGTCAGCAATTCGACAGCAAGATGATGCTGACGAAATCTTAGATACACCGGAAAATATCAAATAAACCTATGGCACGTCTCTATGCAGACGAACACTTTCCCCGACAAGTTGTGCAGAATCTGCGATCTTTGGGTCATGATATCCTGACTGTTCAAGAAGCAGGAAATGCTGGACTACCTGATGAGGATGTATTAGTATTTGCCATCAGTGACAATCGAGCTGTTTTGACCATCAATCGGCGCGATTTCTTTCAACTGCACAAGCTGAAACCTGACCATTGCGGTATTATTGCCTGCACGCGAGATGACGATATGCCTAGACTGAGTGCGAATATTAATGATGCGATATCTACTGCTGAGATACTGACGGGGAAAGTGATTCGTGTCTATCGTTCTGGGCCGCCGTCCATATCTTAATTGAATTTAATAATTCTATCTACAATCTCCAAGTAAGATGCAAATCTCACATATCCGCACCCTACAAATTAGACTACTGGACGCACTCCGCCTTCATAACCGGGTTTTTTACCGAGTGTGCGAGGTGCAACGGGTCTTTTCGTAAAAAAACCCGGTTTCACCGCCCCCATGCGTAAGTCCTATACAATATCAACAGTATCATTCATACAATAAATGATTTGCTGTATCAATCCCGACTGCCCCAATCCTCAAAACCCGGACGGGCAAACATATTGCATCAGTTGTGGCCTTGAACTCGTACCCATCCTGCGAAATCGTTTCCGCATGATCAAACTCCTCGGTCAAGGTGGCTTCGGTCGAACCTATTTAGCAGAAGATATTGATAGACTAAATCAACCCTGTGTCGTTAAACAATTAGCACCAGATGTCCAGGGAACTTGGGCGATTAACAAAGCGGTAGAATTATTTCAGCTAGAAGCTAGACAACTGCAACAGCTAGGACAACATCCCCAAATTCCATCACTAGATGCCTACTTTGAAGACAACAAATATTTGTATCTCGTACAGCAGTTTGTGGATGGAGATAATTTGTTGACGCTTTTCCACAATCAGGGAATTTGGCAAGAAAACCAAGTTAAGCAACTATTACTCGAACTTCTACCTGTTCTCAAGTTTGTTCACGAACAAAAAATCATTCACCGAGATATCAAGCCTGAGAATATTATGCGCCGTCGCAGCGACGGTGTGTTAATGCTGATTGATTTCGGAGTCTCCAAACAGTTGTCGGGAACAGTGATATCGAGACGGGGAACGCAAATTGGTTCGCATGGTTATGCACCGCTTGAACAAATGCAAGGTGGTGAAGCTTATGCAGCCAGCGATTTGTTCAGTTTGGGGGCGACGGCTTTTCATCTACTGACGGGGGTACATCCTTATGGTTTGTGGACGGAACACGGTTATAGCTGGACTGGAAATTGGCAGCAACATTTGAAAAGTCCCATAGACAAGGGATTGGAATTGATTTTATCTAAGTTGTTGGCAAAAGATATCCAGCAGCGCTATCAATCTGCAGAGCAAGTTTTAATAGATTTTCAACGTCAGTCAATACCAACTCCCGCACCGATACTAAATCCCACAATTCCTGTGGTTCCACAACACTCTTTGCCGTTACCAACTAACACAACAAGGCGAGGTTTCTTGCAATTAGCGGGTTTTGCTGGGGGAGGATTTGCATTAGCTGTGCTGGGTCAAAGCTTGTTGAACAACAAAACTTCTTCATCTTCACCAAATCTTCCACCTTCATCCAAAAATGCGGCGCCATCTCCTAAATCATCAGCTCAAAAATCATCTCCACAAACTACAGCCAAAAGTTCATCGCCAAAACCATCTCCACAATCTGTAGCAGCAAGTCCATCGCCAAAATCATCGCCAAAACCATCTCCAAAACCCGCACCAGAAACTCCAAAACCTCAGCCATTTTCCAATGCTTTAAAAAGCTTTAGTTTTGAAATAGTGACAGTCAACTCAACGGGGCAAATCGCCAACCGCCGTCAAGGAAAAGCACAGGCTTTTATAGAAAATATGGGGAATGGTATTAGTCTAGACATGGTAGCAATTCCTGGCGGCAGTTTCGTGATGGGCTCGCCCGATACGGAAGCCGGACGAAGTAGCTATGAAGGGCCTCCGCGTACCGTGAATATCCCTGCTTTTTTTATGGGTAAATATGAGATCACTCAAGAACAATACCAAGCGGTGATGGGAAATAACCCTTCTGAGTTCAAAGGTGCGAAACTTCCTGTCGAAAAAGTAAGCTGGAATGACGCTGTGGAATTCTGCAAGCGGCTTTCTAAAAAAACAGGCAAGACTTATCGCTTACCTTCACAAGCGGAATGGGAATATGCTTGTCGCGCCGGAACTAAAACACCTTTCTATTTTGGTGAAACAATTACCCCGGATTTAGTTAATTATAATGGCAATAATCCCTACGCTGGGGCCTCGAAGGGACTTTACCGCAAACAAACAACTGATGTCGGGAATTTTTCACCCAATGCTTTTGGACTTTATGATATGCACGGAAATGTTTGGGAATGGTGCAGTCATCTCGACAACGATCGAAACGATCGCCCGGTGCGGTGTGGCGGTTCCTGGAACGACAGTGCGGTGAATTGTCGCAGTGCGTATCGTCTTAGCAATTCGGCGGGCGATCGTTACTCGGACATCGGTTTTCGCGTGGCTTTGGTTTCCGCGTAGCGGGTTGAAGCCGTAGGGTGCGTCGCCCGAAACAATCTGCAAGTTCGATCGACAATTTCACAGCGACGCACCCTACAAATTAAACTGAAAAACTTATTTGCTCCGTGCTATTGCCCTAACTGGCTGCGCCCCAAATTGACTTTACATGGCCGCACAGATTCCCATGATAATATAGTACGTCAATCTCACAGAAAAGTCAAGAGCGATCGCCCTTAAATCCTAATATTTGAAAAAGCCCCTCAAGCAACTTTCTAATTTATTTTCCCTGGCCCGATCGCCGATCTCTTCAGTCTGGCGTTGCGCGGACTTCGTTTGACAATCGCCGCATCCCTCGCCGCATCCCTCGCCCGCCCTTAATCAAGGTTAGTATAGAATTTGCGAGCGATCGATACTACAATGCCCTTAAACGCCGCATCGCTTCTGTCTGAAATGCTACACGAGTTGGAAATAATGACAGATCCGTGGCAAGATTAAGGGAATGTTAAGTTATGCGACGCTTTCGCAAACAAGATTTCCCGCTGAAACTGTCCCCCTAACCCACCTTCCCCATTAGGAACCCACCCATCTATGATTCCCAACCATTCCTTCGCGGCTGACGAGCATTCTAGTAAACCCGACAAGCCCGAGGAAGCTTGTGGCGTTTTCGGTATCTACGCACCGGGTGAAGATGTCGCCAAGTTGACCTACTTCGGTTTGTATGCTTTGCAGCACCGCGGTCAGGAATCAGCAGGAATTGCCACCTTTGAAGGTGAAAAAGTCCACCTGCACAAAGATATGGGACTGGTTTCCCAAGTCTTTAACGAATCGAGTTTAGGTCACTTGCCCGGTAACTTAGCAGTAGGCCACACTCGCTACTCTACTACCGGCTCCTCGCGCGTGGTCAACGCTCAACCTGTTGTCGTCCAAACCCGTTTGGGAAGTCTGGCATTAGCACATAACGGGAATCTTGTCAATACAAAAGAATTGCGCGAAGAATTGCTGTCTCGGAAGTGCGAATTTGTCAGTACGACGGATTCAGAGGCGATCGCAGTGGCGATCGGTTCCGAAGTAGACAAGGGCAAAGACTGGCTGGAAGCAGCGATCAGCGCCTTTGGTATGTGCCAAGGAGCCTTTAGTTTGACGATCGCCACCCCCAAAGGCGTGATGGGAGTCCGCGACCCCCAGGGCGTCCGCCCGTTGGTAATTGGCATCCTCCCCACAACTCCGGTACGATACGTTTTAGCATCGGAAACTTGTGGCTTAGATATTATTGGTGCTGAATTTTTGCGGGACGTAGAACCGGGGGAATTAGTTTGGATTACAGAGGAAGGTATGGCTTCCTTCCACTGGAGTCAGCAACAAAAGCGCAAACTTTGCATCTTTGAAATGATCTATTTTGCTCGACCCGACAGCCAAATGGAAGGTGAAAGTTTATACAGCTACCGACTGCGGATCGGGCGTTTGTTGGCAGCAGAATCTCCGGCTGATGCTGATATAGTCATCGGCGTTCCTGATTCGGGAATCCCGGCGGCGATCGGCTTTTCTCAAGCTTCCGGCATTCCTTACGCTGAAGGATTGATTAAAAATCGCTACGTCGGGCGCACTTTTATTCAACCGACTCAGACAATGCGAGAGTCAGGAATCCGCATGAAACTCAACCCTCTCAAAGATGTATTGGAAGGAAAGCGAGTAATTATTATCGATGATTCGATCGTGCGCGGCACAACCAGTCGCAAAATCGTCAAAGCCTTGCGGGATGCGGGCGCAACGGCAGTTCACATGAGAATTTCTTCGCCGCCGGTGACACATCCTTGTTTCTACGGGATCGACACCGACAATCAAGATCAGTTGATTGCTGCTACTAAGTCAGTCGCAGAAATCGGCGTCCAAATTGGGGTTGATTCTTTGGCTTTCTTGAGTTGGGATGGAATGCTGAAAGCGACTAACGAAGACCCGATGAGTTTTTGTTCGGCCTGTTTCACTGGTGATTATCCGATCGACGTTCCAGAAATGGTAAAACGGTCTAAGCTCATATTAGAAAAAGCTGGAACCTAGAAAATCAAAAAGCGAGAAAGCGGTCGCCCGTCAATTTCCGCGATTTAGGGATTTTCAAAATTTTCTGGTAAGTCGTTGCCAAAATGTGTGTAGAAATGTTACATTAACTTAGCTGTAGCAATTCTTGCAGAATTGGTGAACTGTAGTGAACAGTCCCTTGGGTACAACTTGTGTGAAACCCAACCCTCGGATTGGAGATTGGAGATTGAAGATTGAAGATTGGAGATTTGTGCTTGAATCTAAAATCGCCAATCTAAAATCGATGGTTTTTCCCTACACTCTCGTTCACAATTCTTGCTCGAAACGCTGTATGCTACCTGCAGACTGGAGGTAGTTCCTCCAGATGTCCACTCTCAGATTGAAGTCGCATTTCGCACCAACAACGGGCACAGGAGATTTTTTCAGATAACAGGGTCGATCGCACTAATTTTTCCGACACAAGTATTCGACAAGCCAACTTGCTTGAGAATCGCGGACGGGCTATTCATGCGAACTAAAGAACTTTAGAAACCCTTGCAGAGTAAAAATATGGCTCCTTGCAGGTTGAAACTGACCTCACCTGCATAGGGATACAACCCCCCGGCTCATGTCGGGGAGAGCCAAAAAATTTAGATATTAGTTTAAGCCCCCAGATTCATCTGTGGAGTGCATCTAAAATCTAAAATCTAAAATCTAAAATCGATTGACTGTTAAAAGAAGGCGGAATGCGGTTTCTCAAGTCAGCTTAAATCGGAAACTTCGTGCAATCAAATACTATTCTCAATCCCGCGAGCAATCCAGGCTCATCCTCTCGTACAGCAGAGTTACCTTTTACTCTTCAAGATATCAAGGCAGCCATTCCAGCCCACTGTTTTGAGCCCTCGGCATGGAAATCTCTGGCTTATTTCTTTTTAGATATTGGCATCATCGCAGGTTTATATGCGATCGCCTACACCGTCGATTCCTGGCTTTTTTACCCAATCTTTTGGTTGATGCAGGGAACCATGTTTTGGGCATTGTTTGTAGTGGGCCACGACTGCGGACACGGTTCATTTTCTAAGAGCAAATGGCTCAACAACCTGATCGGACACCTCTCTCACGCTCCAATTCTCGTGCCCTTCCACGGTTGGCGGATCAGCCACCGAACCCACCACGCCAATACAGGCAGCTTAGATAACGATGAAAGCTGGTATCCGGTATCGGAGAGCAAATACAATCAAATGCCTTGGTACGAAAAGCTGGGACGCTTTTATTTGATGTTATTTGCCTATCCAATTTATCTATTTCGCCGCTCGCCCGATCGAACTGGTTCTCACTTCATGCCCGGTAGCCCGCTTTTCCGTCCGTCCGAAAAATGGGATGTGTTGACGAGTTCCGCATCCTTGGTACTGATGGTAGGCTTTTTAGGCGCGCTAACCTATCAGTTTGGTTGGCTGTTTTTACTCAAGTTCTACTTGGTTCCCTATGTAGTGTTCGTGATGTGGCTGGATTTGGTAACATTCCTGCACCACACAGAAGCCGATATTCCTTGGTATCGCGGTAATGATTGGTCTTTCTTGAAAGGTGCATTGTCTACGATCGATCGCGACTACGGAATCATTAATTCCATCCATCACGACATCGGGACTCACGTAGCCCACCACATTTTCTCGACAATGCCGCACTATCACTTGAAGGAAGCAACGGAAGCCATCAAGCCAGTGTTGGGCGATTATTACCGCAAGTCAACCGAGCCAATTTGGAAGAGTTTTATTCGCTCTTACTGGGATTGTCATTTTGTCTCGGATACAGGTTCTGGAGTTTACTACGAATCACCTAACAGCCGGCGATCGGCTGAAGTTAAGTAGCTTAAATAAACAATAGAATACGTAAAAGCCCGGCTTCTTTAAGAAACCGGGTTTTTCTTTTTTCTGCGTGTTTGATAATAAGATGTTCCACATTTAGCCTGCATATTGGGGGCGGGCATCTTGCCCGCCCCACAAGAAATTTACAGATTACCTTTAAGCCCGATCGCCGTAACAATAGTCCACGCATCTACCAACAGCAACAGCAGCGTACATCCCAGCAAAATAAGATACATCCAAGGCTGCGACAAAGGGCGGACATCTCTAGTATCAAGGCCTGTTTTTGCTTCTACCAAACCGACTAATTTACCAAACCCAGCCACTCGCATTGGCAACAAATAACCTTCACCCGAATGACTCAAAAAATAGTAAACTAAACCTCCTTGACCTGTTGATCGAGGTTTGAGAGCTTTTACCTCAGTCCAAGGTAGCGACCAACCCTTGCGAAACCAACGCGGAAACCAGTTGGGATATGTGACTTCAATCCCCTCCTCGCTCAAAATTACCCTTTCACTGAGCACGCCGTACAGGCCCACAGCGCCGACAACGATTGCCACCCAGAGGGTCGCCGGGGGAACCGGTGCTTTTGTTACTTCCGACAAAAACGGCAAGGGAATTGTCAGGGCTGTGTACAAGCTCAACAGCGTGATTCTAATCAGGGGAGAAAGCCGGAATACCGCCGGCTCAAATACTGGGGCCGAAGATGGGGAAGAAGCAAGAGGTTGTGCTGACATGGCTGAAATTCGAGAAGCTGTTTAATGATATTTTTGCACAGTTGCCGAACCCGCCAACCAAACTCAGGGAAATAGGAAAAACCGGACAATATTTGCCGTCGGGAGTTTTGATCTAAAATTCATTTCACAAACTTTGATTCTTAAGTGTTGAGTTTTTAAGGCTTTGCTGAAGTTGGAATTTTGAGCGCGGAGTTATCAATTCACTGACAATTTATAACTCAAAACTCACAACTTCAATTAATCAACGGCCGTTAGTGCCGATACAGTCAGAGGTTCTGAGATTTCTCGGGATTTGGGGCGGCCAGTCATTGCTGCTCGATCGCCCGGAACTGCCTCTCGCGATCTGCTAGGATTGACGTTGGAATAGGGGCCTTCGTTAATCTGCAAGCGATCGCAAGGAATTTTATCCGACAAAATTGCACTGGCCATCATCCCGGTGTGAATTTCCAATGCTGCAGCGGGCATCGCTTCAAACACTAAGCGCTGTCCGGGAAACACCACTCGTTCAAAGTACCAGTTAGGAATGTTGGCGATGCGAGCAATCTGAATTTGACTGGTGGCGTTGACGTAGCAGCACAGAATCTTGCTGTCGGTGTCTGAGGGTACGGGGTCAAGAATTTGAGCCATAACTGCTGAGGGAGCCTTGCCTAAAAGTTTTAGTTATCTTCTCAGGCTAACACTAGGTGATCCCGCCTACTGTAAAGCCGACTACCAACTCCCTAATACATGAGAGACCGATCGAACTTAAATTAAAATCTAACCGGATAAATATCGCATTTTTGACTCCCCGCTGGGATTTTAAGTCAAAATACGCTGTATTGACTTAAAAATTAGCTTTTTTCTACTGCTGTCGCCGATCGACACTAACAAGCTCGGCCTTGAGCCAAATAGAAAAATTTAAGAATATTTAATGTCAAATTGCGAAAATTAGACATATTGTAAAGTTATATTAAAAGAATATTAACATAGCTGAAAAAGTTCCACTTTAGGATATGGCAATCATGGAAAACCGAGAAAACCGAGTCCTGTACGTTCGCCTCCCTTGCAATCCTATTTTCCCGATCGGAGTTGTCTATCTTTCGGATCACGTACACAAGCTGTTTCCCGATGTCGAACAGCGCATTTTCGATTTAGGTGCCGTACCCCCCCTGGATTTCGCTAAAGCTTTAGATGCCAGCATAGACGAGTTTAAGCCGACGCTGCTGGTTTTCTCTTGGCGGGACATTCAAATTTACGCGCCCGTGGGCGGCAGGGGTGGCAACCCGTTGCAAAATGCCTTCGAGTTTTACTACGCCAAAAATCCGCTGATCAAGTTCCGGGGAGCCCTCGGAGGACTGCGTTTAGCCGCGTCTTACTACACCGAACTCTGGCGCAATTTGGGACTGATTAAGCGCGGATTGAAGCGGGCCCGGAAATACCGCCCCGAAGCTCGTGCAGTGGTCGGAGGCGGTGCTGTGAGCGTGTTTTACGAGCAGTTGGGACGCAGTTTGCCGGCGGGAACTGTGGTTTCGGTGGGGGAAGGCGAAGCTTTGCTGGAGAAGTTGATTAAGGGCGAAGATTTGGCCGAGGAAAGATGTTATGTGGTGGGAGAAACTGTGCCGCGCGCGAAGCTAATTCACGAAAAGCCAGCCAACATCGAGAAAACAGCCTGCGATTATAACTACATCGAAACGATTTGGCCGGAATTTTCCTATTATCTACAGGATATGGACTTCTACGTGGGAGTCCAAACCAAGCGCGGCTGTCCTCACAATTGCTGTTACTGCATTTATACGGTGATTGAAGGGAAACAAGTGCGGATTAATCCGGCGGATGAGGTGGTAGCGGAGATTCGGCAATTGTACGATCGAGGTATCCGCAATTTCTGGTTTACCGACGCTCAATTTATCCCAGCACGCAAATTCATCGATGATGCGATCGAATTATTGCAAAAAATCATCGCCGCCGGCATGGACGACATACACTGGGCTGCTTACATCCGTGCGGACAATCTCACACCCGAATTGTGCGATTTGATGGTAAAAACGGGGATGAATTACTTTGAAATCGGCATCACCAGCGGTTCCCAGGAACTGGTTCGCAAAATGCGGATGGGCTATAACTTGCGAGTAGTTTTGGAAAATTGCCGCGATTTAAAAGCAGCCGGTTACAACGATGTGGTTTCCGTGAATTACTCGTTTAACGTCATTGACGAAACCTTTGAAACTATCCGGCAAACTATTGCTTATCACCGAGAATTAGAGCGAATTTTCGGAGTAGATAAAGTAGAACCAGCTATTTTCTTTATCGGGTTGCAGCCACACACAATTTTGGAAGAATACGCCTTTAAAAAGGATATTCTGCAACCTGGTTACGATCCGATGAGTTTGATGCCTTGGACAGCGCGCAAGTTGCTGTGGAATCCCGAACCTTTGGGTTCGTTTTTCGGGCAAATTTGTTTAGAAGCTTGGCAGCGTAATTCCAATGATTTCGGCCGCGAAGTGATGGCTATTTTGGAGGAAAAACTCGGCTGTGCGGATTTGGAAGAAGCATTAACCGCGCCAGTGGAAATTAAAGACAAACAGTTGGCAGCAGTTAATTAATTACCAGGTTCCCCGTCAGGACGACGGTTCTTTTCAACAGGGGAAATGGGAGTAAAAATGTATCTTCTGTTTCCCTTTTTTTATTCATATTATGTCCGGTCGATTACCCTAATACGGTAGGAGTTCCCCTCACCAAAAATATCTGCCCATAATTGACAATCTCAAAAACCAGCCCTTTTAATCTCGGTCACTCGATCGGACATGATATCACTAAATAGCTAAGCGCAAATAAACATTACCCTGTAAAAGAGTCAGTTAGCGATCGCCTGGGGGACTATAAACCCGGTTTCTAGGAAAATCAAAGGTTTAGTAACGAGAAATATATGAAGAAACCCGGTTTCTCAAATCAGCGTGAACAAGTCATAAAACCTTAAAAATGTCATAAATGCAAGAGATTGCTTTCCGGCGATCGCATTGACATACTTATGTATTTTCACTGGTGTAGGGTGGACAGTTCGCACCTTACTTAAACCGACCCTGTTCCCTGCACATCTCACCTCTGACATTAAATATTATTAATATCCAGCCAAGATAGCTTAAGATGTAATTATATAGTTAAAACCAGGAGTGACAAGATGTTTTATAAGGAGAGAGTTAAGGGCATTAAAGGAGTAGTTCTAGTTATGGCAGGCATTAGTGCGATCTGCTTTTTGACTGCCTCAGCAGAAGCAACTGCACTAAATCAACCGATTGACAAAGTTCGGGCGATCGCACCCAACACTTTGGGCAATAATCAACCGCTACAAATTGCTCAAGTTGAGGGATGTCCGAGAGCCGAAATGGTGCAATTTTTCGCAACGCCCAACTTTTCTATATACATTTGCAAAACCCAGGAAGGCGATATTTTTTACCGAGGCCTCAGCAAAATAAATGGCAGCCAAATCAATGTCATGCAAGTAACGACAGGTGACGACGGAACTTATGAAGCGACTAACGGCAATATTATCTATTCCATTAACCCCCAACGCCTACAAGTCCGGCAAAATGGTAAGGTAATTTTGACCGAAGGTGTGATCAAGTAACACTAATTGTTATTTAATCATAAATTCACTAAATTCAGGGTGTATTTTATTTAAGTGAAAAATTCAAGAGTCGCCAAAACATATTGATTCCTTAAATTCTCCAAGCTCATCAGTGGTAACGCTTATAAAATTGACTAACTTTTGTTTAAATACCTCTGAATTAGGACGATCGCCACAATATCGTCCACCGGTCTCGGCGGCGTCCGCATTCCCTTCGGAATCAAGCGGTTGAGTCCCGTCGGAGGGTACATTTCCCAGTAGCGTTCCCTCGCTTCTAAACTGCTGTACCTCTCGTCAACCTGAACAATTTTGATCGCAGGCGACAAACTCTGCGTTAGTTTTTGTTTCCAACTCTTAGAAGTCGTTTGATCTCCGAGCACCAATAACTCAATGGGAAACTGTTCGCACAAAGATTGAATAGTAGAAATTGCACTCTCCGAGGGTACAACTTGATGGTAGCAGACCTTCTTATCTCTACCCATTACAGCTATGCCGCATTTGTCTTTACCTGGATCGAAACCTAAAATCATAGCCAGTTACCTATTATTAATTACCAAGTTTATTTTTGAATTTTCAAGTCTCCGGGGCCTTGTTTTTGTTGTCCGGTGCGGAACACAACGGCTCCGTTTTCAAGAGCAACTAAATCTATTTTAAGCGGGCCGGCGATATAAGTGACATCTGCTGCGATCGCCTGAACGTCCAGCGGTTTCTCGTACTGCTGCAATCGCTCGATAAAACCAGCTAAAGTTTCAATCTGACTGTCGGCCACTTGAACTCTACCGCCGACAACACCGATCAGGCGAGCGCGAAATTGACAAGCTTCTATCAATTGCAGCAACTGCTGCCGCACCTGTTCGTGGGTCAAAGTCACGGGATCGACAGCAACCCCTGCAATCACATCTCCAGCGCGGAACACAACTCGATTGATTTCTGCTTCTGCAAATACCTTAATTACCTTTTCTTCCCGCAGGTAATTAGCGCCGGCGACAATCCGCACCACGTAATCTTGACCGTCTTTAATCTGACTAATTAGTTGATCGATTTCTGCTTTAGTAATTTGAATAACCTGGTCTCTAACCTTCCTATTTTCCGGCTGCATCAGTCCGACGGTGGTTTTATTTGCTTCTTGCAAGAGTCGATCGATCGCGCGACTCGCCATACCGGGTTCAATAATACGAACCACGCCCGCAGCTAAAATTTGACCGCGCCTGATGGCAACTGTACCCTCGCGGATTGCCTGAAAATCGCGTTCCAAAACTTGCACTTGCTGCTGCAATAAAGTTTGTTGCTGTTCGAGTTGAGATTGTTGCTGTGCCAAGGTTTCTAGGAGTGCTTCCCTCTCGGCAATTACTTTGTCGCGCTCGACAATAGTTCGATCGCGCTCGGCGAGATTTTGCACCCGCTGAGCAATTTCCTTGTCCCGTTGGGCAATTAGTTCGTTGCGATCGACAATTTCTGCGTCTCGCCTAGCAATTTCTCTCTCTCGCTTGGCAATTTCTTGATCGCGCTGGGCAATTTGAGTTTTTACCTGCTCGATTAACTGTTGGCGTTCCTCTTGCAGTTGGGCGATTTCCGCTCCTAAAGTCGTTTTTTGACCAGAAACTGTTTTCAATTGGTTCTCGGTGCGATCGAGCTGAGCTTGTGTAGTCGATCGGATCGTTTCAACCAGTTTCAACTGTTCTTCGGTGCGGGATTTAGCCGCTTCCACACTGCTGAGCTGTTCTTCTGTCTGAGATTTAGCTGCTTCTACCTGACTTAACTGCTCTTCAGTTTTAGACTTGGCTGCTTGCACGCTGTTGAGCTGGGCCCGCAGCGAGTTTAATTTTGTTTGCGTTCGAGCTTGCTCAGCATTAGCTGCTTGGAGGGATTGATTAATTTGCTCTAAATTGGCTCTAGCTTGCGCTTGGGCGGCTCTGGCTTGAGCTAATTCAGTTTCAACTCGATTTTTTTCTTGAGTGGCTTGGTTGATTTCTCTGCGAGCGTTGTTGAGCCTTTTTTGAATCTCGTCTATTCTAAAAACTCCCGTTCGCAGCGGCTTGCTAGTAGCAAACAAAATGCCCAGAGTCAGTGCTGACAAGATGCTGCCAGCCATCACTGTCACAACAACAGCAGTATCGCGGGGGCGAAGTTTGAATAAGCTCAACCTTGCCTTGCCGACTTTCGTCCCAAGGCGATCGCTGACAGTGGCGATCACACCCCCTAACACTAAAATTACAAATACCAGGATGTATCCAGCAGTCATTCCGATTTTAGATTTTGGATTTTGGATTTTGGATTGAATCTAAAATCCAAAATCCAAAATCCTATACTTTCTCGGCATCAAGTGAATTGCTGGCTTAGGGCCACCGGGTTGTGGACTGTGATCTTTTTCTTGTGGATCGAGATCATGGTTTCTTGTCTGAGATCCCCGAGCAAACGAGTCACAGTTACCCGTGTCGAGCCGATCGCTTCGGCGATCGCCTGGTGGGACAGCTTCAAATCTATCGTAATCCCCTCTGTACCGGGCACGCCAAAATCCCGGCACAGAATCAGCAAAAAGCTGACAAGTCTCGAACCCATATCTCGGTGCGCCAGCGTTTCAATCATCATCTCGGTTTGCAAAATCCGAGACGACAGTCCCCGCAGCATCACCATCGAGAGTTCCGGGTCTTCCTTGAGCGCTTTCTCGACTTGTTCGATCGGCAGCGAGATCAATTCCACCGGCGTAAAGGCTACCGCGTGGTAAAACCTGTCCGATCGGTGTCCCGTAATCAGAGACAGCACCCCAAATACGCTATTTTCGCGCAGGAGGGCGACTGTAATTTCTTCCCCTGCTTCGTACACCCTGGAGAGCTTCACAGCACCTCTAATGAGAACGTAGACGCGCTCAGCCGGGTCTCCAGGGAAAAAAATTGTCTTGCCCCGTTCAAAGGTTTCCACAATGGGTGGAAACGCCCCGCCGCTGATTTGGCGGAACACGGCTGCTAGCGGTCTATCATGCGTCACGACTAGATCCTTTGTACTAATCAATACTTTATAACTTGTCGATTAACCTTATTGAGTAAATATACTGCCCAACCTCCAATATCCAAGGATTCGGTTACTTCCATCTAATGTTAAGGTAAACACGCACTGTATGATTAAATCTAGCCCTTCTCTTAACTTTTTCAATTCCGCCCCCATGTAGCTCCACAGCCAAATTAATATCAATTGTGTCTCAATTGTGTCTCAATTGTGTCTCAATCAGTTAAATCTGAATCAGTTGTGTCTAAACTGGCGGGGTTGTCGCAGAGAGCCAATGAGAACGGTGCAAGTTGCTTTTAGATAAACTACAGATGATAGATTTGACCGGAAAAAATGCTCTTGTTACGGGCATTGCCAATAATCGCTCGATCGCCTGGGGCATCGCTCAGCAGCTCCACAAAGCTGGGGCCAACCTCGGCATAACTTATTTGAAGGACGAGAAAGGCAAGCACGAGCGCAAAGTCGCTGAACTGGTGGAACCGCTCAATCCCAGTCTGTATTTGCCCTGCAATGTCCAAGACGAGAGCGAAATTGAGTCTACTTTTCAAACCATCGCCGACAAGTGGGGCAAGTTAGATGTCCTGATCCACTGTCTGGCTTTTGCCGGCAAGGACGAACTTTCGGGAGACTTCACCAACACTTCGCGCCAAGGTTTCTCCAATGCTTTGGATATTAGCGCTTATTCGCTGGTGCGGCTTTGTGCTGCTGCTAAACCACTGATGGCCGAGGGTGGCAGTATTGTGACCCTGACTTATTTGGGCGGCGTCCGGGTAGTTCCTAATTATAATGTGATGGGAATTGCTAAGGCGGCTTTGGAAATGAATGTTCGCTATCTGGCTGCTGAACTCGGCCCGTTAAATATTCGGGTAAATGCGATTTCTTCGGGCCCGATTCGGACTCTGGCTTCGTCAGCAGTTGGCGGTATTCTGGACATGATCCACCACGTTGAGGAAGTGGCGCCGCTGCGGCGGACGGTGACTCAGCAGGAAGTGGGAAATGCTGCGGCTTTTCTGTGCAGCAATCTCGCTAGCGGAATTACGGGTCAAGTTTTGTATGTCGATGCCGGTTACGAAATCATGGGAATGTAACAGTCGAGAATTTTGAGTTATGTAGGGGCGGGTTTAGACAATAAACTTTAACTTTAACAAGTAAGTTTTATCTCGCATCTTCTTGCACCATTTTCAAGAACCTGTAGGGGCGGGTTCACCAAAAACTTTCTCCCGTGACAGACAGGTTAAATAAACCCGCCCCCACCCACCAAAAATCCCTTGATTGACATTGGTGTCTGATGTCAGTTGTATGCACAACCCGCCCCTCGCTTGAGACTCAACACTAAAAAAATCCCGTTCTCAAATTACTAATTATCAATAACTAATGAATGACCAATTGCGAATTATGGAGATAATCGATCGCCCTTCTCTTCCTCCTGCAAATTCAGTTCAACCAGCTAGGGCCGCCCTGGTGAAACGCACGACACTAGAAACGGATGTCACGGCCAGCCTCAATCTTGATGGTGTAGGAACTTGCAAAGCGTCTACGGGGATTCCGTTTTTAGACCATATGTTGCACCAGATTGCTTCTCACGGATTGATCGATTTGGACGTGCAGGCGATCGGGGATTTGGCGATTGATGACCACCACACGAACGAAGATGTGGGAATTACCTTGGGCCAAGCGCTGGCAAAAGCTGTCGGGGATCGATCGGGCATTTCTCGCTTCGGGCATTTCATCGCACCTTTGGATGAAGCTTTAATTGAAGTAGTGCTAGATTTTTCGGGACGGCCTCACTTAAGTTACAGCTTGGAAATTCCCAACCAGCGGATCGGCACTTACGATACTGAATTAGTGAGAGAGTTTTTTTCGGCGGTGGTGAACCACACTCAAATGACACTGCACATTCGACAGTTGCAGGGCGGGAATTCTCATCACATTGTGGAAGCGGCGTTTAAGGCATTTGCGCGAGCTCTGCGGATGGCGGTAGAAATCGATCCGCGGCGCGCCAGTCGGATTCCGAGTTCTAAAGGAGTTTTGTAGTTCGGGGTTAGTAGTAGCGTTTGGGCGCTACTACTAACCTGTGATACCATGTCGAGTTAAATAGTTATAATACTTTGCTGATAAGCTGGCAAAGAAAAAACTGAAGTCTTTACTACAAAAAGGTCGATCGACACTTTTACTAACCCGCCACACTCAATCTATCACGACTTACGCAACTGGCACAGTTAGTAAGGTGAGTCAGACCAAAAAACCTCGATAATTGTTAGAAAAATTCCTCGGACGCACCCTACAATTCGGTTTGAGTGTGACAGGCTTGCTTTATTCCTGTCTATCCAAACTTCGTCAAGAATCGGAAAGCATCCAGTACATGACTCGCACAAACGTAAGGCGAAGTATTGTAAAAAGCTTGCCAAGCCGCCGCTTTATCTTCGTCGTATTTATCTGCTCTTTCCGGGTGTTTTCCTTGCCAATTCAGCCGCACCGCGTGACCGACTAATACATCTAAAACGATGTATTCTTCTACTTGCAATTCTGGGTTGCGCTGCGCGATCGCCGCCAACTCCATCAGCGCCTCAATATTTACTTGCCGATATTCTGGTGCGACAATTTTATTCAGCAAATGCTCGATTTGTAGCGCAAAATTCTTTTCCCCTGGCGTCATTTCCGATAAAATGATATGGCTATCTAAGCGATTGCGCCGCTCTAATTTGTCGCCAATTATCAAGCCTTTGCAGTGCCGCAGCAGTCCCCAAACACTCGGATAAAAATCCTTCGGTACGCGATTGACAGTACCTTCCATCTGTCGCTTCCTGCGCCATCCTCCCCCAGGCATTGTTGGTTCTTCAGAAACTGACGCTACTACCCATTCAATATCTTTTTCCGGCTGTTTGACGCGCAGGGATTCTTGCTGTTTGAGGATTTGATTCATTTCCTCGTATTCTGTCAACACTTGGCGCAGGCGATTTTTGATTTCAAAGGGGCTTAGCTGCATTAAATGTTCGTAAGCTTCATTTTGCGTAACTCCCAATTCGCGGGCAAACTCGCTAGTCAGCAGCAAAATAAAGTAGCTAACTCTTAGCGTCAGCAGGCCTTTAAATAACTGCGGTTCGGCTTTAATTAGCAGGCCGAGGTAGATGAGAACTTCTTGAGTTAGAACTCGATCGCGAATGTCTTCTCCGCAGAATTGGCGAATTTTGTCCATCACTTCCGTGTAAGATCCGGGTCGCGAAATTATCGAATCTTCGCTGTAAGCTTTCCCCACAGCAATCTGTTTTTGCCGCACCAAAATGTCTGTCACCGCATCGGACAAGCTGATATCAACTTTGTCCAGCAAACCTGCGGCATGGCGGATGACTGCCCATTGGATTTTTGATTGCGAACTTTCTCCAGCTTTTATATAAACTTCGTTGAGCAAATCCACAACTTTAACGGTTTCTTCCGCCCCTCCAAATCCTGTATCAAAATTTAATCCTTTGAGGCGAACTAACGTGTGCAGCAACTCAATTTGTTCGTACAAGTTTTCTGAATCGCGCAGGCTAGTTAGCAAGAATTGAGTATTAGTTTCGCACTCTAATTTAAATTCTTGCGTGTGACCCAAAGGCCAAGTCTTTTCCGGATTGTAAGTTAGATAACTGCGCGTTTCTACTGCACCTGTCACCGGAGATTCGGTAAATTCAAAATCGTGCATGAAATCAATTCTTTCGGTGCCAGCGGTCAGCATTAACTGCTTAAGATTTCCGAGTTTAACTGGCGTGTTGTTACAGTGTCCATCCCGGAATTCCTTCATTAATTGTAACAACGCTTCCCGCCCGGTTTCCAGCATCGTGTGAGTCAGCATCAGCGTTACCGTAGGGCGTCCCAACTGATACCAGTGGCGGTGAATGTGAGCTATTTCGCTCTTGATTTGAGCTACTAAAAAATGGTAATCTAAAGTTAAGTAAAACTCTTGTCTGTTCAAAAATGAGGGGAGAAATACGATCGCCTCTTCGCGAATTTTAAACACCCTAGAAGTTGTTAAACTCCGCAAACGGCGCACGGGGCGGCCGGTTAAGCCTAATTGATCGTTGCGTCCAATTTGCGTGTAAATAGCTGATAATTCTTTAGTCTGGCGGACTTGAATAGGTTCTACCTGTTTTGGAGTTTGTGCCGCAATGCCGTTAGCGGCTAATTCTGCTTGCAAATCTTCATCTTCAGCTAAAAGTGCAATCTGCACTAAAGGTTCTCTGTGTTGGCCCACTGACAGGTGCCTTCCCAGCGGGTCGATGTCGCCAACAGCGATTAATCCTTCGTTCAGCAATTGACCGAGAAAATACAAACTTTGCGCCCAAACGAGGGGAATATTTTCATTGGGTAAGCGCTGCTGGCTGCTGGGATTGAGCTTTTCTGCTTCTATATTTTCGGCGGGGACGTAGTACAATTCTGGTAGTAGTGGCACACCAGAGCGAGCAACTGCTAGAGATTCCAAACGCTGCTGGTACTCCTGCACTTGGGCTTGATTTCCCTGAAATATGCCGTCCAACAATAAATAAGTGAAAAATAGCGGCCACTCGCATTCAATGTGCTCGAACTGCCTTAATTCTGTGGGTTCGTAGTGCAGGCGATCGGCATCTTCCAAGACTGTTTGGTGTCCGTCCCGCAGAAACCGCTTGCAGCCGTATTTTCCTTGCAATTTGTCAATAATCTTATTTCGAGTCCGTTCTATTAATTCTCGATCTTCCACAGCAAAAGCCGGAAAACTAATCACACTCAATAAAGCGGCATCTACTTCTTTTGAACTAGATTCGCGAGGCAAAAGCGATTCCAAAGTAATGCGACTTCTGGCAATTTCGTCGGGCAAAACGTGAATAACAGATGCTTGAGAACCTTGAATACCGAACAAATCTAACCCATTTATTGCTTCCAGGGCTGCTTTTGCCATGCCAACTGAACTGGCGTTCAATTCTGCATTGCCTCGATTGATTTTATGACCTCTTTCCCAAATTCCGTAATCCGGCGTCCGGTAGGCTCTACCGATGTAGTAAACTAAATTCTGCACGAAATTGACTTCATCAATTGTAAAAATTACGTGCAGCCCGGAAGCCGTCATTTGAGCAAGAATTAATAAGAATATAGATGTAGCGTCTAACTGTAAATGTCCCCACTTGTCATCACCGACAACAATACCTCCAGTTTGAGTATTGTATTTAGCGTGGAGGGCATCTAGCGGCGACTGAGTATTTTTAAAACGTTCTACTTTACTCGATTGCTGCATCATCGCAAACAGCAAGCCGCGCATCAGTTTGACTGTGCTGTGTTCGAGTTCAAATGTTCTGCCCTGATCTCCATCAATTTTGCGGTAAGCTAAACCCAAACCCCAAACCGCGAGAATGCTGTACACGTTATCCCGCACCCAGGCATCGGTGTAGTCGCCGTGGGCGTTAACGGCGGTACTCGCCGGCAGCAAACCAGTAATTGGATTTTGGCGCTTGAGGATGATGTTTTTGATTTGCTGGTAGTAATAATCTAACCTGGTTTGCCGCTGGGTTTTTGCGATCGCCATTTCGTGTTCCTTCTTTTTCCTGATGCGAGCCGAATTGCGGTGAATAGACTTTTAAATATATCAGAGATTAGATCATTTCTCAAGTTATCCAAACACAACAAGGTGATTGCCATGTCTACCCAAAACCACAATAACAACAGCGTTCCTTTCGTGAAAGTTGTCTACTCTACAGTGAAAATTAATGGTAAAGTTGAACTAGTACCGATGGAATGGTACGCCGACGGCTCTGTCAAAAAAATCGAACACTAATGCTCGATCGCACTTGGCGGGCAAACTCTAATGAACTTGCGCGACCCGTCGCTTACAAAAAAACCGGTTTCTGGGCCACCGAACGATGACTTAACAGACTCTTGGTGGCACTAACCGGGTTTTTTGCGACCAAAACTGGTCTAGCGTCGATCGCCAATCTCAGCTAATTTAAATAACTAGGTGTGTAGGAATCTCAAAAAAAAATATGGATCGATCGCAGCCGCAATTTTCAGTGCTGGGACTACCAGTTCACATATTAGATGATTATGCAGGTTGGCTGATGCAGCGCCTGCATCAAGGGTTGGGAAGTCACGTCGTGACGCTGAATGCTGAAATGGCGATGCAAGCCGAGCAAAATCAGGCCTTAGCAGATGTAATCCGCAAAGCGGAACTCGTGATTCCCGACGGTTCGGGAGTGGTGCTGTACTTGCGGCTGCGTGGCAAACCGGCACAGCGCTATCCGGGGATTGAATTAGCAGAATCGCTGCTGCAACAAGGCGGAAAATTGCCTGATTCGGAACCACTATTTTTCTTTGGAGGTTCCCCAGGAGTAGCGGCTGCTGCAGCCAAAACTTGGCAGCAAAAAGTTAAGGGATTGTCGATTGCTTCTCAACACGGTTATCTTTCCGCAGATGAAGAGAAAGACTTCCGTGCAAGCCTCAAACAAATGCAGCCAAAAGTGATTTTTGTAGGCTTGGGAGTGCCACGCCAAGAATTTTGGATTGCCGAACACCGACACCTTTGTCCTGATTCGATTTGGGTGGGAGTTGGCGGCAGTTTCGATATTTGGGCGGGAACAAAAACCCGCGCGCCGGCTTGGTTTTGCGACAATCATTTAGAATGGCTGTATCGGCTTTATCAAGAACCTTGGCGGTGGCGCAGGATGTTAGCTTTGCCACAATTTGCATTGAAAGCTTTGGGGGATTTTCGAGGGTAAAAGTTCCCACTAGAATCGGGTTTACGGGAGTTATGGCTGATATTGCCGATCGCGCGTGAACCCGTCTCTACAATAATTGTGGTTAATTTATCTGACATAATACAGTATATTTGCGTAGAGCTGGTAAACTTAATCTAGTAAGCAGATCGGCACCAAAAAAACAATAATATCTTTTAGGGCGATCGCGAGCCAATATCTATAAAAGCCCGCAGCAAAGCCTTGTCCTCTTCACTAGATATTCTTGGGGCCCAAAGGGAGTAATAGCGAATCACCTTTAGTCAAAATCCCATTTATGAGTAGTTCCCCAAGAAAGAAAAAAACCATCTTGTTTTTGGCAGCTAACCCCAAAAACTCCACGCCCCTGCGCTTAGGTAAAGAGGTTCAAGAAATTGCCGATGGGTTGCAACGTTCTAAAAAGCGTGACAAATTTCAACTGGAGCAACAGTGGGCGGTAACGCCCAGAGAAATGCAGCGAGCAGTCTTAGATTTTAATCCAGAAATTGTCCATTTTTCCGGACATGGTGCAGGAGAAGGCGGGTTAGCCCTTGAAGATGACACAGGACAAATTAAGCTGGTGAATGCAAAAGCATTAGCCGGCCTCTTTAAACTGTTTCAGGATCAAGTAGAGTGTGTGGTACTAAACGCTTGTTATTCAGAAGTGCAAGCCAAAGCCATCGCTGCCCATATTCCTTATGTGATTGGCATGAACCAAGCCGTCGGTGATAATGCTGCCAGAGAATTCGCAGTAGGATTTTATGACGCATTGGGTGCCGGTAGAACTGTCGAATTCGCCTATGAATGGGGCTGTACCAGTATTAGTATGGCCGGCATTCCTGAAGAACTGACGCCGGTATTGAGGACAAAGCCTGATTCTCCTGTAGAGACAACAGTGGAAGGGAGAGAGGCTTTAGATGCAGCAGTGAGCGAGAATGTTGAAGATCCACCTGTTGCGGTTGAAAATACCCGATCCATCACCTCACCGGCTATTTCAATTTCCAACTTAGATAACCCAGAAGGTTCTGTTAGCTTAGATTGTCAGCTATATATCCATCGTCCTCCCATCGAATCCGACTGCTATCAAACCATTGTTAAACCAGGAGCTTTGATCCGAGTAAAAGCACCCCGTCAAATGGGAAAAACTTCTTTATTACAGCGCATTCTGCACCAGGCAAGGGAACAAGGACATCAAACAGCGTATTTAAACTTTCAATCGGCTGATGCAAGTTTTCTTACCAACCTTGATGAGCTGTTGCAGTGGTTCTGTGGCGACATCACCAATGAATTAAACTTAGAATATCGAGTAGCAGACTACTGGAAACAAGGCATGGGGAGCAAGCAAAAATGCGGCAACTATTTTCAGCGCTACCTGTTAGCAACAATTACCTCACCATTAACTTTAGGATTAGATGAAGTAGATCAAGTGTTCCAACATCCCGAAGTTGCCCAAGAATTCTTTGGATTGCTGCGGGCGTGGCATGAAAAAGGGAAAAACGAACCAGCTTGGAAAAAACTGCGTTTAGTTATCTCCCATTCCAAAGAAGTTTATATTCCCCTCAATATCAACCAATCGCCGTTTAATGTCGGTTTACCAATTGAGTTGCCGGAATTCAACCATCAACAAATTAATGAATTAGTACAAAAACATCAAGTGAATTGCTCGGAAAGTGAAATTGAACAACTGATAGGAATGGTGGACGGACATCCTTACCTGTTAAGAAAAGCCCTCTATGAAATTGCTCGCGGTTCTTTGAACCTCAAACAATTTTTACAGATGGCACCTACTGAAGAAGGAATTTATGGCGATCATTTACGTCGCCATTTATTTAATGTCACTGACGATCCTAATTTGGCAGCAGCAATGAAACAAGTAATTGCTAGTTCCCCTCCGGTACGATTAGAAGCAAATCTAGCGTTTAAACTTCGGAGTCTGGGTTTAGTGAAACTGCGAGGTAATGATGTAATTCCTCTGTGCAATCTCTACCGCCTTTATTTTAAAGATCGATTGGGAGTTCATTAATGAATGAAAAACCTGATTTACATTACGAATATCAAGTAGGTGGTAGTTTACCTGTTGATGCACCAACCTATGTTAGGAGACAAGCTGACCAAGATTTTTATGACGGATTAAAAGCCGGAGAATTTTGTTACGTTCTCAACTCGCGACAGATGGGTAAATCTAGCTTGCGCGTGCAAACAATGGCTAGATTGCAGCAAGAAGGATTTGCCTGTGCTGCCGTTGATGTTACAGCAATTGGTACTGCAAATATTACTCCTAAAGAGTGGTATTTTGGAATCATTGACTCGCTGGTAAATAGTTTTGAACTCTACAATAATTTCGATTCCTATGAATGGTGGATGAGTCACGAATTAGTCTCTCCTGTCCAACGTTTCAGCAAGTTTATCGGAGAGGTATTGCTGGAATTAATCGATAAATCTATCGTGATATTTATTGATGAAATTGATAGTGTATTGGCTCTGCCATTTAATATCGATGACTTTTTTGCCGTTATTCGCGATTGTTTTAACCAGCGTGCAGATAAACCAGAATATAACCGCCTAACCTTTGCTTTGATTGGAGTAGCAACACCTTCCGATCTAATTAGTAATCACCTTCGCACTCCGTTTAATATCGGGCGGGCAATTGAGTTAACGGGTTTTCAATTAGCAGAAGCACAACCTTTGGCAGTTGGGTTAGAAACTCAAACAGAAAATTCTCAAGCTTTGCTGGAAGCAGTATTATCTTGGACTGGCGGACAGCCATTTTTAACGCATAAACTTTGTAAATTAATCAAAAATTATCTTAATTCGACTTCGATTGTCCCCTCCGCTGATTGGGTAGCAAATTTAGTACAAGAAAAAATAATTGACAATTGGGAAGGACAGGATGAACCGGAGCATTTGAAGACGATTAGAGACCGTATTTTGCATAGCGACCAACGTGCCAGTCGGTTGCTGGGACTATATCAGCAAATTCTGCAACATGATGAGATTACATCTGATGATAGTCCCGAACAAATGGAACTCCGCTTAACAGGTTTGGTAGTGAAGCAATCTGGTAAACTTAAAGTTTATAACCGACTTTATCAATCTGTTTTTAACCTGGATTGGGTGGAAAGACAGTTGGCGAATCTCCGTCCTTATAGCGAAAATTTTAAAGCTTGGGAAGATTCCGTTTGTCAAGATGAATCGCGATTGTTGCGAGGTCAGGCTTTGCAAGATGCTCAAACTTGGGCGGCAGGAAAAAGTTTGAGCGTGCAAGATTATCGGTTTTTGGATGCTAGTCGCGACTTAGAAAAGCGGGAATTTGAACGAAATTTGGCAGCAGAGAAAGAAGCTAATCAAATTTTAAGTGCGGCGAGGCAGAAAGCAGAATTGGCGTTAGGGGAAGAAAGAGTAGCCAAACAACAAGCACAAAAAATTAGGAGGATGACTTCATTTTTTGCTGGAGTATCTATATTACTTGCACTTGGCGCAGGTGTGTTTGCTTTCCACCAATTGAGACAAGTTGAACAAGCCAACAATTTAGCAAACGCAAATATAAGTAGTGCATCTGCCGATCTATTGCTTGTGTCTAATCAAGAAGTGAAGGCATTACTCCAAGCATTAAGAGCAGGACAAGCACTCAAACAAATAGATAAGTCAGCTAGGAATCAAAAAGATACCCAAGCACAAGTCATAACTGCTCTGGGAAATGTGATGAATGATGCAAGAGAATACAATAATTTGTCAGGGCATCAAAATTGGGTTACTAGCCTTAGCTGGAGTCCTGATGGTCAAATTCTTGCTTCTGGTAGTGCTGATTCCACAATAATACTCTGGAGTCGCAACGGCAAGAAAATTGCTACCTTGGAAAAACACTCGAAGAATGTTAATAGCGTTAGCTGGAGTCCCGATGGTCAAACTCTTGCTTCTGGTAGTGGCGACAAAACAATCAAACTCTGGAATCGTGATGGCAAGCTTCGGAAAAATCTCACTGAACACAAAGGATATATCAATGGTGTAAGTTGGAGTCCCGATGGCAAAACTCTTGCTTCTGCCAGTCAGGACAAAACAATCAAATTCTGGAGTCGCGATGGCAAACTTCTAAAAACCCTGGAAGGACATGAAAAGTAGAAGTTCACGGGGTTAGCGTGGCAGAAGAGAAGGAGGAATCCGACAAGAACGAGTACTCAAGACAGATTCAGTC
>NZ_JAUBRB010000076.1:0-25443 GCF_036701585.1 Microcoleus sp. POL10_C6
TATAAAAGCGATGGTTAATCCAGATCTGCAAGAACCATCTTTAATTCCTCAAATTTAGACCTGAATCCTTACGTTTTATTATTGATCCTGAAGGTATTTTGCGTGAAACCTTTGTGAAGATTAATCCGGCGATTCATTCTAAAGAAGTGTTGGCTCGTTTGGGGGAATTACAGGCTAACGGGTAATACCATTTTAGATTTGAGATTCTAGATTTTAGATTTGAATAATGGGGAATGATGGATGAAGCTTGTTTTTGTAGTTAAGACTACATTCCTCTGAATTTTCAGAGGATTTTAGGCTTCACTGCAACCGTTATCAGGTTGATTTGACCTCACATCTTGCACCATTCTCAATAATCCTTTTTTGGATGGGATATCCCAGGGCGGTTTCATTCTCTTGTAGGGGCAATCCCTCGTGAAGATCCCCGATATTTGAAACATCGATTTCATCGTCCGTGGGGGGGCGGGCACTCTTGGCACCGCCCCTACAAAAGCCTGATTTTCGTGAGAATGAAACAGCCCTGTGGGATCTCCTGCCCAGCCTACAAGAAAATCTACTCTCTGTGGAACGGGCAAGATGCCCGTTCTGGACAATGGTTCAACATCTCAGTTTTACGGGAAATGATGGCTGGTAACGCGACAAGCAATATTAGAGTAAATTTAAAATCTTAAATCGCCTGTCATGCCATATTCAATGAGAATTAAACTTGGTATTGGCTACAACAGATGCGGAAGAAGATTCATTGTCTGATAGATTTCTCTTTCTGCTAGCCATGCGACGTTCCGGGTCAATTCCCTCGAAGGTTGGGGGCAACCAAACTCGGACTACCAACAACACTCCCAAAACCAGCAAAAATGCGCCTGTTGATAATATTTGAACCCAGGGAGTTTCCAGCACTCCCCGCACGATGACTTCTCGCAAAACAGATACTATACAGACTTCCACAGCCACACCTATCGAAACCCGCTGCTCTTGCAAGTAAATAATTAGCAGCCGAAATAATTCCACTAAAACTAATAAAAATAGAATGTCTGCCGTCACTTGCTGGAAATTCAAAGGAGGCAGCAGCGAGAAAAACATTTCTCGCAGTTCTAGCACCATGAAACCAAACAAACCAATACATAGGGAAATGACAATTAAGTCTTGGACTGTTTCCAGAGCGGTGACGATTAATTGCAGATTCAACCATTGAGGGGGGTGACTAGACGAGTTGTTTAAACGCTTTTCCATTGACACATCCTGCAACTTGTTTGACTTTCTTACAGCTTAATTGAACTTAGGTTAATCTTTGACAATTTACAGGTTTAATCTATTTATCAGTCTCATAAAATTTCGAGCGGTTGACAATTTCACACACACTTTTATTTGTCTCCCAGGTAGCTTGACATTTAGTGATACTTTATGCTATTTGAAGTCGGCAAGAAGTAGCTTTGATATCTAAAAAATAGAAGTCTGAATCCTAAAATGCTGCAACTGCTATAAAATAGGAAAATTGTAAAGAATTATTTACCACAGCTTGATACACTCAAGCTAGTGACTCTCGGCTTGAATCATAAAAAAGCCACCAAGTCAACCGAAAAACCCAAAGTAATCCAGAGAGGATTGAACACCATGGCATTTGAACTAGCACCATTACCCTTCGCCGCTGACGCCCTAGAACCAGCTCATATGTCGGCCAACACGTTTTCGTTCCACCACGACAAGCACCACGCTGCTTACGTCACCAATCTGAATAAACTGATTGAAGGGACTGAAATGGCGAGCAAATCCCTTGAAGAAATTGTCAAGGAATCTGCTAAAGACCCATCCAAAGCAGGCATTTTTAACAATGCAGGTCAAGTTTGGAACCACAACTTTTTCTGGAATTCGCTCAAACCGGGCGGCGGTGGCACTCCGACAGGAGCTTTAGCTGACAAAATCAACGCCGACTTCGGCAGCTTCGATAAATTCAAAGAAGAATTCAAGACTGCTGCGACAACTCAGTTCGGTAGTGGCTGGGCTTGGCTGGTTGTGGACAACGGCACTTTGAAAGTCACCAAAACTGCTAACGCTGACACCCCGCTTGCACACGGCCAAACTCCGTTGCTGACTTTGGATGTGTGGGAACACGCTTATTATTTGGATTTCCAAAACCGCCGTCCCGACTACATTACTAATTTCTTAGATAATTTGGCTAACTGGGAGTTTGCAGCAGCAAATTTGGCTGCGGCGGCTTAGTAGCATTTTAGTTTGAGGACTAAAGTCCTCACTACAAAACGATAAAGTTTGTAGTGAGGACTTTAGTCGTGATGAATGAGAATTATTTAACCAAAGTTGCGATTAGCAGACAAAAACAGCTTTCAACATTCCTTCGCCTCGGTCTGGTTGGAGTTCAAATCCTAGTTTTTTACAGAGGCTCTGCATCTTGTAGTTGCTATTGAGAATGTAGCCAACGATCGCCTCTAATTTCTCTTCCTGACCAATTTGCAGCATCCGCCTCAATAATTCTGTTCCCAAACCGCGCTGCTGATAGCTATCGCTAACGATGAGGGCAAATTCGGCTTGGTTTGTGCCGTGGAGTTTGCTCAGACGCGCTACTCCCAAAATCCGGTGTTCTGAGGTTTCCGGGTCTTGACGATCGGCTACTAACAGCATTTCCCGATCGTAGTCAATAAAACAAATCCGGGTCAAACGTTCGTGAGCGATGCGGTGCTTTAACTTTACCATGTGAGCGTAGCGCAAATACACGCTCTCTTCCGAAAGTTCTTCATGGAACAGCACCATCAGCGGCTCATCTTCTGGACGAATCGGACGGATGGTGATGGGACGATCGCCATTAGTTGACCATGTTTGAACGTATTGCGTAGGATAGGGGCGAATCGCGGGTGAAATGGGGTTTTCCGTTGTTTGCAGAACAACACGGGCATCAAGAGCGATCGCACCTTCAGGAGAAACCAACAGTGGATTAATATCAATCTCGGCAATTTGAGGTTGCTCTACAATTAGTTGACTGAAACGAACTAATAACTGTTCGAGTTGTACCAGGTCAATTGCCGATCGACCGCGCACTCCTTGCAAAGCTTTATAGATGCGCGTTTGCTCCATCATCCGCCGCGCTAGGGTGGTATTTAAAGGCGGAAGTGCCAGCGATCGATCTTGAAAGACTTCCACTAATTGTCCGCCGGAACCAAACAGCATCACCGGCCCAAATTGTGGGTCGATACTGCTACCCAAAATTATTTCATAGCCTTCCAAATTCACCATCGGCTGCACTGTAACGCCGAGAAACGCTGCAGGATCGATCGCCCGTACCCGCTGGGCGATCGCCTCAAAGGCACTAATTACAGCCTTAGCATCGCCTAAATTTAGTTGAACGCCCCCCACATCGGTTTTGTGAGTAATCGTCTCAGAATGCAGTTTTAGCACCACTGGATAACCGAGGCTCTCGGCAATTTCCACAGCTTCGGCCGCACTCGCTGCAATTTCTGTCGCTACGGTGGGAATGCCGTAAGCTGCCAGCAACTGTTTTGATTCGTACTCGGTTAATAGAGTGCGATTGTTTTGGCGGGCGGCAGTCAAAATCTTCGCAGCAGTCGCACACCCGGAAGTCTCGATTTCGCAATCAGCGGGGAGAGAAGGCGTTTCGTAGATAGCGCGCAGGTTGTATGTGTACCGCCACATATAGTTGAATAACCTGACGGCGGTATCGGGATAGGGGAAAGTCGGAATATTTGCCTGATTGAGAATTTGCGTTCCCGCTGACACTTCCACACCGCCCATCCAGCTTGCTAATAAGGGCTTTCCGAGTTTGCTGTAAGACTTGAGTTTTTCTGCGGTTTGGGTGGGATTTGTCATCGCTTGTGGCGTCAGGATGACCAGCAATCCGTCACTATTGGGATCGGGAGCCACAACTTCTAGAGTTTTGGCGTAAAGATCGCTACTAGCATCGCCCAAAATATCGATCGGGTTGTGATGACTCCACTGAGGGGGCAAAAACTCATCAAGCTGCTGCAGCGTCTCCGGTGACAGATTTGCCAGCGCACCGCCGTCGCTAATTAAGGCATCAGTGGCGATCGCCCCTGGGCCTCCTGCATTGGTGACGATCGATAGGCGGTTGCCCTGCGGTCGCGGTTGCTTGGCCAGAATTTCTGCCATATCGAACAAATCGGAAATCGTATGTACCCGCAACGCGCCACAGCGACGGAAAGCAGCGTTAAGCACGTCATCGCTGCCGGTCAAAGCTCCCGTATGGGAAGCGGCGGCTTGGGCGGCGGCAGCGGTACGTCCTACCTTGAGAATGATGATCGGTTTGTCGATCGCCACTGGGCGGGCGGCGGACAGAAACGAACGAGCATCACCCATAGATTCCATGTACAAAACGATACTGTGAGTATGGGGATCGTCCCCGAAATACTCGATCAGATCGCCCCAACCGACATCGAGCATAGAGCCGATCGACACAAAAGCGCTAAAACCGACATTTTCCCCCAAACTCCAGTCGAGAATCGAAGTACAGAGGGCGCCGCTTTGACTGATGAAGGCGACATTGCCCGGACGGGCGATCGTACCTGCAAAAGTAGCATTGAGCCCAAGCACAGGATTCATCACACCGAGGCAATTTGGGCCGATAATCCGCATTCCGCCCAGACGCGCCTCGGCCATAACTTGCTGTTCTAAAGCCTCCCCAGCCGCGCCAATTTCTTTAAAGCCAGCAGAAACAATAATTGCTCCTTTCACCCCAGCAGCGATACATTCGCGGATCACTTGCGGCACCCCAGCAGCAGGCGTAGCAATCACCGCCAGATCCACTACTTCCGGGACGCTAGCAATGTCAGGATAAGACTTGAGCCCCAACACGCTGTGGCGCTGGGGATTCACCGGAAAAACTGTTCCGCCAAACGGATTCCGAATCAAGTTCCACAGGAGAGTTCGTCCGACGCTTCCTTCTCTCTCTGTTGCGCCGATTACAGCCACGGAGCGAGGCCTAAAAATCCGATCGAGCGGATGACGCTGTTCTTTCCAAATATCGTGAGCCGGATCGCTCGCAGTGCTTTGATTTCTTGAATTTATCTGCATAATACCCTACTTCAATTAATCAGCAATTAATATTGCTCTGCTTTCGATAACAATTAACGCATCCAATCTCAACTATTTTTCTGCTTTTTTTCTGCTTTTCCTTCATCTTCTTGTGGTGCTCGCACTTCCAGAAAAAAAAATCATTGCGCGTTTCCGACCCACCCGCCCTTAAACAACATTTCCATTGTCAAAGTGTTAGTTCGGGAACTCCTTTGGTCAGAGCTTCCTCAACAATTCACGAGGATGTTCGGCCTACTATTATCTTAATTCTTCCCACGGAATTAGCAAGTCAATTTTTGTAACAAATAGCGAACAGGGTATTTAAAATATTGAAGTTAAATATATACTACATCTAGTGGTCGAGGCAGAAAAGATCGATCGCTAACAAAAAAGTGAGGGGAAAGCAAGCTATGTTTGCAGAATGGCACGGCTTTACTGAAGGCAACTGGACAAACGAAGTCAACGTCAGAGACTTCATTCAAAAAAATTACACCCCCTATGAAGGGAATGCAGAATTTCTCACAGCACCAACCGAAAAAACCCAGCAGCTTTGGCACCAAGTTCTGGAATTAATGAAGCAAGAGCGCGAAAAAGGTGTATTGGATGTTGATACAAAAGTTCCCACATCGATCACGGCTCATGCAGCAGGATACATCGATCGCGACTTAGAAAAAATAGTAGGTTTGCAAACTGATCGACCTTTGAAACGCGCGATTATGCCCTTGGGGGGAATTCGCGTGGTCAAGACCGGTTTAGAAGCTTACGGCTATCAGCTCGATCGGCAAACAGAAGAAATATTTACGAAATATCGCAAAACTCATAACGATGGTGTATTCGATGTCTATACGCGCTCGATGCGTCTGGCGAGACGTTCTGGTATCATCACAGGTTTGCCAGATGCCTATGGACGCGGCCGGATTATCGGTGACTATCGGCGCGTTGCTTTGTACGGTGTCGATCGCCTAATTGATGATAAAAAAACACAGCAAGAATCACTCGAACTAGACGCGATGGACGAGGGAACAATTCGTTTGCGCGAAGAGTTATCCGAGCAAATTCGGGCATTGTTTGAGTTAAAAGAAATGGCTGCTAGCTACGGCTTTGATATTGGCCGTCCGGCGGCAAATGCACGAGAAGCTGTCCAGTGGCTGTATTTTGGCTACTTGGGAGCAGTGAAAGAACAAAACGGGGCAGCGATGTCTCTCGGCCGCGTATCGACGTTCTTAGACATTTATTTCGAGCGCGATTTGCAAAGTGGCGCGAGTTCCGAAGTGGAATTGCAAGAACTGATCGACCATTTTGTCATGAAACTCCGCATGGTGCGGTTTTTGCGGACTCCCGACTATAACGCTCTGTTTTCAGGCGACCCAACTTGGGTAACAGAGGCGATCGGCGGTATCAGCGATGACGGTAGAACATTGGTAACTCGTAACAGTTTCCGATTCTTGCACACCCTCTCAAACCTCGGTACTGCACCAGAACCAAATCTCACCGTTTTGTGGTCGGAAAACTTGCCGGACAACTTCAAACAATTCTGTGCGAAGGTCTCCAGCGACACAAGTTCGATTCAGTACGAAAACGACGATTTGATGCGTCCTCAATACGGCGATGATTACGCGATCGCCTGTTGTGTTTCCGCCATGCGAATTGGCAAGCAAATGCAGTTTTTCGGCGCGCGAGTTAACTTAGCTAAGACTTTGCTCTATGCGATTAACGGCGGTAAAGATGAGAAGTCCGGCGACCAAATCGCGCCGCAGTTCCCACCGATTACTACCGAATATCTCGATTATGACGAGGTAAGAGCGCGGTTCCACGACATGATGGCGTGGTTGGCAAAAACGTATATCAATACGCTGAATGTCATTCACTATATGCACGACAAATACTGCTACGAACGGCTGGAAATGGCATTGCACGATCGCGATGTTTACCGGACAATGGCCTGCGGAATTGCGGGACTGTCCGTGGTGGCAGATTCCCTGTCGGCGATTAAAAACGCTAAAGTTAAGGTGATTCGCAACGAGCAAGGTTTGGCAGTGGATTACTCGATCGAAGGAGAATATCCCAAATACGGCAATAATGACGATCGCGTAGACAGTCTAGCCATCGAACTTGTGCAAAGTTTCATGAACGAAATTCGCCAGCATAAAACCTACCGTAGCGCTGTAGCCACTCAATCGGTACTCACAATTACCTCTAACGTAGTGTACGGCAAAAAAACTGGTAGCACTCCCGACGGACGTAAAGCAGGTGAACCCTTTGCTCCCGGTGCTAACCCGATGCACGGCCGAGATTCCTGTGGGGCGATCGCATCCTTATCTTCTGTAGCAAAACTGCCTTACAGTGATTGTCAAGATGGCATATCGAATACTTTTTCGATTGTACCGCAGGCCTTGGGCAGAATGGAGAGCGATCGGACTAACAACCTAGTTAGTCTTATAGACGGTTACTTCCACGATGGCGGCCATCACATCAATGTTAACGCCCTCGATCGGCAAACATTACTAGATGCGATGGAACATCCAGAAAACTATCCCCAGCTAACAATTCGCGTCTCCGGTTATGCGGTTAATTTCATCAAACTTACCCGCGAACAGCAATTAGATGTGATTAAACGGACTTTCCACGAACGGGTATAGCTTCGACTTCGCTCAGCTACCAACCTAAACGGTATCTGAGCAAAGCCCAAACTCAAACTTCGACTTCGCTCCGTTAACGATTTAACCGCTGGCTGAGCGGAATCGAAGCCCAAACTAAAACTTTAACTTGACGGCTGACTGAGCGGAGTTGAAGCCAAGCACAATTCAAAACCAAATCAATGTCTGGAATTGGTCGCATTCATTCAATCGAAACATTTGGTACCGTAGACGGCCCCGGAATCCGGTTTATCGTCTTCACCCAAGGCTGTCCGTTACGCTGTCTTTACTGTCACAATCCCGACTGTCGCAATTCCCACGATGGTAAAGAAGTAACCGTCGATTATTTAATTGATCAAATTACAAAATGTAAATCCTACCTGCGGAAAGGAGGCGTTACAGTCAGCGGCGGCGAACCGTTGATGCAGCCGGATTTTGTCAGAGAAATCTTTAGCCGCTGTCATCAAATGGGTTTGCATACAGCCCTAGACACATCAGGCTTCTGTGTTTTAGAAGTTGCTAAACCGGTTCTGGAAATGACCGATCTGGTTTTATTGGACATCAAATCCTACATTCCCGAGCTGTATTACAAAGTCACCAATGTGTCGATCGAGCCTACTTTAGCAATGGCCAAATATCTCAGCGAAATTGGCAAACCGACGTGGATTCGCTTCGTTCTAGTTCCTCACCTCACCGATCACATCGAAAACGTAGAAAAATTAGCGGAGTTTATTGCCAATCTGAACAATGTGGAAAAAGTAGAAGTATTACCATTTCATAAAATGGGAGAATACAAATGGGAACAATTAAAACTGGATTACGAACTCAAGGATACACCTCCCGCTTCACCGGAACTCGTGCAACAAACTGTTGATATTTTTCGCAATCGCGGGGTGAATGCGATCGGAGCTAGCGGTATATAATAATTAAAATACCGCGTTCACAAAGAAACCAACAATCTTGAAATTATCTGCGTCGATCTGCAGGTTCCCTACCAATCAAAGATTGAGGCAATAATTTTCCCGAAATAAACATCAGGATAAACAACATGAAAGTTACCAATTTAGATGAATTAGAAGTCCTAATTCAAAAAGTGAAAGCAGCCCAAGCTGAATTTGCCACCTACACTCAAGAACAAGTCGATCGCATATTCAAGCAAGTAGCTTTAGCTGCTAATGCCGCCCGCATTCCCTTAGCCAAGGCAGCAGTCAAAGAATCGGGAATGGGAGTGATCGAAGATAAGGCAATCAAAAATCATTTTGCCTCGGAAATGATTTACAACAAATACAAAAATGACAAGACTTGCGGTATCATCGAGTCCGATCGGCATTTTGGCTACGAACGCATTGCCGAACCCGTGGGAGTGCTGGCGGGAATCGTTCCTGTAACTAACCCGACTTCCACCACAATCTTTAAGTCTTTAATCGTGCTCAAGACTAGAAATGGCATTATATTTTCGCCCCATCCCCGTGCAAAATCCTGCACGGCTGCGGCGGCAAAAATCATCCTCGATGCTGCTGTAGCTGCAGGAGCACCACCGGATATTATTGGGTGGATTGACGAGCCAACTGTGCCACTTTCCCAAGCTTTGATGCAGCACCACGATATCAAACTAATTTTGGCAACTGGCGGGCCGGGAATGGTAAAAGCTGCCTACTCTTCAGGGCATCCGTCCCTCGGTGTCGGCGCAGGAAATACTCCCGCCATCATCGATGAAACCGCCCACATCCAAATGGCTGTCAGCTCAATTTTGCTCAGCAAAACTTTCGACAACGGCACGATTTGTGCTTCGGAACAATCGGTAGTTGTTGTGGATGAGGTGTACGACGCAGTGCAACTGGAATTTATCAAGCGCGGTGCTTATTTCCTCAATGCTGAAGAACGGGAAAAAGTGCGTCAGGTAATCTTAATTGATGGTCGATTGAATGCCGAAATAGTCGGACAATCGGTGCAAAAGGTGGCGCAGATTGCGGGTTTTGTAGTGCCGTCAAACATCAGGGTTTTGATTGGAGAAGTGGATGTGGTAGGTAAAGAAGAACCCTTTGCTTGTGAAAAACTTTCGCCGATTCTCGCAATGTACCGCGCCAAGGATTTTACTGAAGCAGTAGACAAAGCTGAAGCGCTGATAATTTTTGGCGGACACGGCCATACTTCTGTACTCTACACCGCCCCCCACAATCAGAAGCACATTCGTTATTTTGAAAGCAAACTAGAGACTTCGCGGGTACTGATTAATACGCCTTCTTCTCAAGGTGCGATCGGCGATTTGTACAATTTCCGCCTCGATCCCTCCCTTACCCTCGGTTGCGGTAGCTGGGGCGATAATTCCATTTCTGTCAACGTGACACCCCATCACCTGCTCAATATCAAAACCGTAGCAGAAAGGCGCGAGAATATGCTCTGGTTCCGCATTCCTCCCAAAATTTATTTTAAGTCGGGTTGTCTTCCTGTAGCTTTGAGGGATCTTGCAGGTAAGAAACGTGCTTTGATCGTGACGGATAAACCTTTGTTTGAATTGGGATTGACTAAGGAAGTCACAGAGAGTTTGGAAGAAATCGGCATCGAGCACTACACATTTTACGATGTGGAACCCGATCCTTCGCTGGCTACTGTTCGCAAAGGTTTAGAAATCTGCAATAGTTTCCATCCAGATGCGATTATTGCCTTTGGTGGTGGCTCGCCGATGGATGCTGCTAAAGTAATGTGGCTGATGTATGAGCATCCAGAAATTGAGTTTGAAGGATTGGCGATGCGGTTTATGGATATTCGCAAGCGGGTATACGAACTGCCGCCTTTGGGATCAAAGGCAATTATGGTGGCAATTCCAACTACTTCGGGAACGGGTTCGGAAGTCACGCCTTTTGCGGTTGTTACGGATGAACGATCGGGGATTAAGTATCCGCTTGCAGATTATGCTCTGACTCCGAATATGGCGATCGTCGATCCAGAACTTACGCTGAATATGCCCCGGAAACTGACTGCTTACGGCGGCATTGATGCGCTAACCCACGCTTTAGAAGCTTATGTTTCTGTGTTGGCTTCTGAGTATACAAATGGTTTGGCTTTAGAAGCGATTCGTTTGCTGTTTAAATACCTGCCCAGCGCTTACAAAAATGGTGCTAACGATCCGAAAGCGCGGGAGAAAGTACATTATGCTGCTACGATGGCCGGGATGGCATTTGCCAACTCTTTTCTGGGGGTTTGTCACTCAGTGGCTCACCAATTAGGTGCAACTTGCCATGTCCCTCACGGTTTAGCGAATGCGCTGATGATTTCCCATGTAATTCGCTACAATGCAACGGATGTTCCGTTCAAACAAGCGATTTTTTCTCAAAACAAGTATCCTAACAGCAAGTGGCGTTATGCTCGAATTGCGGACTATCTGAATTTGGGCGGCGATACCGAAGATGAGAAAGTTGAGAAGTTGATCGAAGCGGTGGAAAATCTCAAGCGTGAGGTAGATATTCCTAGCACGATTCAGGAGGCGATCGCCAGTCAGGGAATGAGCGATGATTTCTTTTTTGCTCGCGTTGAGGAAATGGCCGATCACGCTTTTGACGATCAGTGTACCGGAGCGAACCCCCGCTATCCGCTGATTGAAGATTTAAAGCAACTTCTGGTGCAAGCGTACTCTCACGGCGGCGACACTTCTGAGGTCGATCGAGTGTTAACTGTAGTGTAATCGGCGCGGTGCCATAGATTTCTCCAGAAAAGCCTGTCAATGGGGGCAGGATGTCTAACCCCTACTCCCCACAGGAGTTTCTGGAGAAATCTAACGCAGGGCCCGGTGGTGAAAATAAACCCCGAAGCGGATCAAAATACCAAGTAAGGGTTAAAAAAATCTGAAATTGTGTTAAAATTTTAGAGGTAACTATTTTACGAATTTTGTAGTTTTAGTGGCTGTTCGCGCGATGACCTCTTCACCAACCATAGCACCCGTTCGATCGAGTCAAGTTACCCGCAAACCTTATCCAAACTATCGGGTAATAGTCCTCAACGACGATTTCAACACATTTCAGCACGTTGTGGAATGTTTGACAAAATACATTCCAGGGATGACGAGCGATCAAGCTTGGAAACTCGCCAACCAAATCCACCACGAAGGCCAGGCCACCGTTTGGGTTGGCCCGCAAGAGCAAGCAGAACTTTATCATATGCAATTGAGCCGTGCAGGACTGACAATGGCTCCGCTAGAGTCTACTTAAAAAGTGTCTAGAGGGCCGAAAGTTCGATTAATTTTCGGTAATTCATCTGAAATTGAACGGAAATTGGGATTTAAGAGGCGATCGTAATTTTGCCAATCATCCCCGCTTCCGTATGTCCGGCTACCGTACAGCGCAGGTTGTAGGTTCCCGATTTCACGGGCACAAACACCCATTCTGCCATAGCGCCCGGTTTAAGTTCCAATTCGTGAATCGCTCCTTTAATTTCCACCTTACCCGCTTCAACTTTTTGAGTCCAACTCGCATCAGCAAAGTTTTTAGCAGTAAAATAATGTTTCTGCCAACTGGGATTTCTCAGCACTAATTTATAGCGCTTGCCCGATTCAAATTCTAGCAAATTAGGAAAGAATTTGAGTTCCCCAGCTTCGTTACCCAAACTAACAGTAATTTCGGTGACAGGTTGGCGAGACAAATCACCGGCAGCACTAGCAATTGCCGTCGGCATCAAAATTGTACTCAAACATAAAATTAGTCCCAAAATAACTTTGAAAGTTTTTTGTAACCGCTGGCTGCGGTAGAATTTGCCTAATTGCCAACCGAGTAAATTGATCATGGCTGTTATGACTATTGTTAACTATTAACTGACTAAGGACTAATAAGGACTGACTACTGACTAATGATTTAATTCGATCGCCAAACTTCATCCCAAGGTCCGCCCCCAACTTCCAAACCCGATAAAGAACTTTGAGCCTCTAAGATAATTCTAGAACGCTGCTTGCCATTTTTTTCCACATTTCCTCCCAACAACTCTCGCAGTTGCAAGCGCAATTCGCCGTGCGTCGTATCCCGGCAGCAAAAAGCCATACCTTTTTCTGTAGGAGTTCGCACATAAGTACCAGGACTGGTTGTAGTGCCAATTAACTCAACTTCAAACTGACTGTTTCTAGCCTGCATTTTCCAGCTTCCCCAAGGTTCAATATTCCAACTAACTTCCGAATTCCAAGGCACAAATTCGTAAAACTTGCCTCGGTAATGTAGACAAATCAGGGCTACCGATTCCATCCACCACAGCACGCCCCGCTTACCGCCACCAGCGGTTAAAGCTAAATCCTTTTCGCCTTGAAAACAATTGCAATTAATCCAAAACCACTTTTGCGGAAAAGCACCGCCCCAGTTTTTTTCGCTGTAAGCGGGAGCATCTTTAAATTCGTAGCGTTCGCCATTCCAATCAATCCAGCCCGTGGCTAAACCGTGAGCCATTAAAATTTGCCATCCCGGCTCAAATACGGGGAGAAAAGATAGCATTCCCGCCGTAGATTTCTGGAGTTCCTGAGAGTTGCCCCAGCCATAAATAGGTTGGATTTCATACTGCCAAAAACAGTGGCTGCCGCTTCCCGGATCGTGCAGATAACCTTGATTCAAACTAGCAGTAGCTTGATAGCCTTCTTCGACGCGGCTGTCGAATACTTGGGGCTCTAAATATTGGGGTTTAATTTGTAAATCTGTTTTGCCCCAATGTCCGAAACCTAAGCTTTCTCGATCCGCCCAAAACTTATTTACATAGGGAAAAGTGCGACACAAATAGCTATCTTTCGGGCCGAGAATCTGAGCTGCACCGCCACTGTAAGGTTGACCGCCTCTGGGGTCTTCGATGGAATACATGAATGCAAAGGATTGTCCGTGAATCGGTAATGTTATTCGATAGTACCAGCCTTCAAAAAAGCGGCGGGAACTGCCGTCCCAGTGGTAGCCACTGTGGGGAGTTTCAATAGTTTTGAGTTTTGAGAGTGAATTTGACATAGAATTACCAATAGCATGACAGGGAATTCACGGATAACTGTTTCTTCCTTCTTCCTTCTTCCTTCTTCCTTCCTTTATGTCTTTAGCACTTTGGCGATCGCCCTTAGCTCGTGCCCTCCACCGCAACCGCAGTCTTGCTTTTGCCCGTTACTTGCAACTTGCAACTGTTCGCGCCACCGGGCGTCCGGCCAACCGCACTGTGGTGTTTCGAGGCTTTTTAGCAGATACTAATCAGTTGAAATTTATTACAGATATTCGCAGCCAAAAAGCCGAGGAAATTAACCTCTATCCTTGGGGGGAAATTTGCTGGTATTTCCCGAAAACTCGCGAACAATTTCGGATTGCTGGAAAGCTAGTTTTGGTAGGGGCAGACTATCCACAGGCAGAGTTGTTCTCCTCGCGGTGCACAACTTGGCAGGAGCTTTCTGAGGCGGCTAGATCGCAGTTTGCTTGGCCGCATCCGGGGGATGACAAAGCCGAGGCTAGTGCTTTTGATTCTGCTTCCCCAAATGCGATCGAGCCGCTGCCTAATTTTTGCTTGCTGTTGTTGGAACCGGAAACGGTGGATTTGTTGGAGTTGCGGGGGGAACCGCAAAACCGATCGCTTTATCGGCGCGACGGGGAGGGAAATTGGTCTGTGCGATTTGTTAATCCTTAAAAAAGAAGTCATTAGTCATTAGTTATTGGTTATTAGTTATTAGTTATTAGTTATTGGTTATTAGTTATTAGTTATTAGTTCCAATGACCAATGCCTAATGCCCAATAGCCAATGCCCAATGCCCAATTCAAATTTTAGATGCCGGTGCCGTCAAAAAACTCTTGAATTGCTTTATCTTTTAACTGACAAGTGGTGGCAACAGCTAATTGGGTTTTTTCAGCTACAGCTACATTGCTGGTTTGATTTAAAGTTGGGAATCCTGAAGGCGAATTGGGAACAGAATTTAAGGAGACAGATGCTTGAGGAAGCAAACTTTTTACTTGCTGTTCGAGGGATTCGATACGATCGAGCAAAGAGCGAATTACCACAGCTTCCGAATCCGGCAAACTGCCGTGTTCTAGGGGATTGACACGCACTCCCGATCGATAGACGATGCGGCCGGGAATCCCTACCACTGTGCAGTCAGATGGTACGTCGCGGAGCACGACGGAACCGGCGCCGATGCGGACGTTATTGCCAATTTGCAGATTGCCGAGTACCTTGGCGCCGGCACCGACAACTACGTTTTCGCCGACGGTAGGGTGACGCTTGCCGCTTTGTTTGCCCGTACCGCCAAGGGTGACACCTTGGTAAATGAGGGCAAAATCCCCGATAATCGCTGTTTCGCCGATCACAACCCCCATACCGTGGTCGATGAATACGCTTTTGCCGATGGTTGCCCCTGGGTGGATTTCTATTCCGGTCAAAAAACGAGCAATGTGGGAAATCAAGCGGGGGATGAAGGGAAGCCCCAACACATAAAGCCAGTGTGCGAGGCGGTGCAGCACTAGGGCCTGAAGACCGGGGTAGCAAAACAAAACTTCCAGCCAGTTGCGAGCGGCAGGGTCGCGATCGAAAATTATACTGAAGTCAGCTCTAAGAGTCTTTAGCACTTTCGGAGTTACCTATTTTGGTTAAACACGCCACTTTCGATTTTACATTTTACTGGATGGCGGAAGTGAGCGGTCGATCGGGAGATTGGGTAGTGGGAGATTAAGAGAGTGGGAGATTGGGGGAGTGGGGGAGAGTGGGAGAGTGGGGTTCCTGGAATGGGGCATGGGCAATTGGCATGGGGCATGGGCAATTGCTAATTCTGACTACTGACTACTGACTACTGACTACTGACTATTCCTGTACTGAGATTGTATAGTTAGACTTGACTCCGGGTTCGACAGTACCTACCCAAATCCTGTAAGAGCCTGCTTGCCAGTCTGAATCAAGTATGCCAGCATCTTTATTCTGACCTATATCGTCTCCGCAGCGCACCGCATTACCGGGGCCTTGTACGAGTAAGGTCGTGTCCTTGCCTCCGCTGTGGACTTGGAGTGTGAGTTTTGAAAAGTTTTCCTGCAAGACTATGATGTGGTCGGGAGTTGGGGTGGCAAAACCCAAACATTTGTTTTTGTGGCGATCGGCGTTGGCTATGACAGATAGAGAGTACGATCCGCCTGTAGAACCTCTCAAAACTGCTGTTGGGGCTGCAAAACCTCGCGATAAAGTTAAAGTGCCGAAATTGGCTGTTTCTGCTAAAACTGGTAGGGCGGCGATCGCGGCGATCGCAGCCAAGAGCGCACCGTTTTTGAAACTGGCTCGCTGATTAAACAACATGGTAATACTCCTCGGTCACAACTTAAAATCACAACTCAGAATTTACCCATCGCAGCCCCTCGAATACAAACTATGGAGGAAGAATAATTTTTAAATTAGTTCAAAACCTCCTGGCTTCTCTTCCTTATGTCTATCAGGACAATCCCTGTACGATCGCGCTCGGTTGTGCCAGTCGGATTTCTGCCACAGGCGATCGACTCATATCCGAAATTGTACGGTGTCAAGATGATAAATTTGATACTCCTAGCCTTCCTGTTGGCGATCGGTTCCCTATTAACACAGGCCTTGGTATTGTTACCTATAGGTCTATCTGGCTGGCTCCACCTCCCTAATTGGCTGAGCCTGACCTTGATTTTTCTGTCGATTTCTTGGTGCTTGGGGGATTAGTGAGCAGTCATGAGTTAATTAGTGATTAGTCAAAAGTTAACGCTCAATCATTCCGCTTCCCCCAAGGCGCAAGGCGCGATCGTCCCCGGTTTGATGATGTATACTTCAAAATTGACAATTCAAGAATCTAAAATCTAGGATTTGACATCTACCTATAGAATGATGCAACGACAAGTTTATTCGATCTCAGCATTTCACTCTTCTGACAAAACCCTGGCGGAAACTCCTAAGAAACAGGAGCGTCCGATACACCGGGCGATCGTGTTAATGCTGGTGGCGACCGGTTTGCTGGGCCTGCACGCTAGTCGGCTGGTGGAATTGCAACTGATACAAGGGAAGCAAAACCGGGAAAGAGCCGAAAACAATCGCGTTCGCCTAGTTCCCATGCCGGCTAATCGCGGACATATTATCGATCGCAAAGGGAACTTGCTAGCAGCAAACAATTTAGCTCGCTCCGTATATTTGTGGCCGAAAGAACAAACGCCGGAACAGTGGAAAGCGACAGCAGAAAAGTTGAGTCCGTTGGTTAAAATCCCGGCCAAAGAAATTTTAAAAAAATTAAAAGAGGTCGATCCTCAATCCTACAGACCGGTGCGGCTTAAGCAAGCAATGCCGCCAGAGGTGTTTGTGCCACTAGCAGAAGAGGTGGGACAAATGCGAGGAGTGGAAGTGCGGCCAGAAGCGAATCGCTACTATCCCGAAGGCAGTTTGGCCGCTCACGTGATCGGATATATTGGCGAAGCTACCGCAGCAGACTTAGAAGATCATCCCGAATATCCGATGGGGATGATTGTCGGTCAAATGGGCATAGAAGCGAGCTCTAACCAGAAGATTGCCGGAGTTTGGGGCGATCGGCTGATCGAGGTAAATGCCCAAAATCAAGAATTGCGACTGATGGGAGATACACCGCCCAAACCCGGTGAGGCGGTGCAGCTAACCATAGACTTGTCCATGCAAAAAGCAGCCGAAAAAGCCTTGGGGCAGCGCCGGGGAGCAGTAGTGGCACTGGATGTCAAAACCGGGGCGGTATTAGTTATGGCCAGCCACCCGACTTTTGATCCCAATCTGTTTACGCGAAAAATCACTAAGGATGAGTGGGAAACTCTTCAAGATCCGCAAAATCCATTTTTGAATCGGGCCATGCAAGGCTATCCCCCCGGCAGCACGTTTAAAATTGTGACTTCCGTCGCGGGCCTGGAGTCGGGCAAATTTTCGCCGGACTCAATTCTCGGTACTTCTTCTTACATTACTGTGGGGGGAATTGATTTTAACGAACACAGCGGCGGTTACGGCGACATCGGCTTTCGGGATGCTTTGGCTTTCAGCAGCAATACATTTTTTTATCAAGTGGGGATTAGTACGGGGCCGGAGCAAATTTCTAAGTGGGGACACCGCCTGGGAATTGGCAAGGATACGAATTTGAATCTTTTGGGGCTAGGTGGCGGCGATTACGGTCAAATCCCGACGCCGGAGGAGAAGGAGAAACTTTATAAAGAACCTTGGTATGCGGGTGATACGGTAACGATGTCGATCGGGCAAGGGTTGGTGTTGATGACTCCTTTGGAGGGGGCGGTAATGGTGAGTTCGATCGCGAATGGGGGCTATCGGGTGAAGCCTCATCTGTTGACTTCTATGACCGGCACAGCGGAGACTAAACGGGTACATACGGGGATGAAACCTTCAACCATTCAGGTGGTGAAGGAAGGACTGATCGCGGTAGTTGCCCAGGGTACGGGACAGGGGATGAATGACGGTACGATTCCACTGACGGCGGGCAAAACAGGGACTTCGGAGGTCATCGGACAGGAGGATCACTCTTTGTATGTCGCCTTCGGGCCCGCTGACAAGCCGGAAATTGCGATCGCCGTGATTGTGGAAAATGGCGGTTATGGTTCTGTTGCCGCGGCCCCGATCGCCAAAGAGGTATTTCAAGCTTATTTTGGGCCACCTAAAAACGTGAAGCAGCCAGTAGTTATTAGTCCTTAGTTATTGGGAATTGGGCATTGGGAATTGGGCATTGGGCATTGGGCATTGGGAATTGGGCATTGGGAATTGGGCATTGGGCATAGTTTCTTGTTTTTCCTTCTTCCTTCTTCCTTGTTCCTTCTTCCTTCTTCCTTCTATCCTTTACATCCGTTACATCCGTTACAGAATCCGTTGCCGAACTTCCTTGTTCCTTCTTCCTTCTTCCTTCTATCCTTTACATCCGTTACATCCGTTACATCCGTTACAGAATCCGTTGCCGAACTTCCTTCTGACTAATTCAGCCGCATAAATATAGTAGCTTTGCGAATTCCTGTTATTTCTCCCGTACTGGTGACAGTAAGCGATCGCAAGTGATCGAACAATGGTCTTGCCGAAAGTTCAATTAACCTCAACAGCGGGATTTGTTTTTCCCAAATTGCCCTGCTGGAGGGCCAGTCTAAATAAAAATAGCCGTCGTTAGATGGCGGAAGCGGTTCAATGCTGGTTTGAAAATCTTGATTGGCAACTAAAGAGCCTGTGTCTGCTGCTTCTAGTGCTGCGTCCATTGCTTCTACTGAAGTGGTAAAAATTTCGTATTTGCCGACGGTGGCTCGGACTCCTTTTGCCTCGGTTTCGATCGCACTTTTTCTATTATTTTCTCTTCCATAATTTGCGTTCGTTGTCAACTGCGTCCAAGCGGTAATTTTCTGGTTTCTAAGAGTGAAGCTGCCGATGCTGTATTCTTTGCTGCGGGCAATTTCATCGAGTTTGTCGATCGCCTTTTGGGAATCAGCAGAGTTTTCGGCGGCAAAAATCCAGTCTGCACCATTTGACGAATTCGGAAGCACTGCTAAAGCGTATTCTCCTTGTACCCAGTCAAATATATCCTGCTGCAGGTTGACGCCCCAAACTTGCTGAATATCTGCCAGGGTGCGATCGACTAAATTTGACACTTCTGCATTAGTGGACACCGCCGATGACAAATCAGCCCAAAAATTCCTTAAATCGGTGCTGGCGACCGCGAAAGGACTGGCTGAGGGAATGTATTGCAAGGCTTGCACCGGTTCGGAGAGTGTTGGAGAAGCTGTGTTTTCTCGCGATGTCACTAAAGCAGTTTGAGCCAGCAATCCCCGTCGGTTGACTCCGACAGCAACTGCGAGAGAATTAAGAGAAACTGGGGGATTTTGCTCGGTTGCTGACTGCGGGAGATTGACAAATGCTAAAGCGATTCTACCTTGATTTAGCTGCTGCAAAGCTTTTTGATATTCCGGGGTATTGTTGAGATTTAGGTTGGCTGATTCAACGTTATTAATTGCCTCTCGAATCACAATCGGGCTATTGGAAAATAAAACAAAATTTTGGTTCTCCCCAAAATTAAAATTACCGCCGATGGCTGCTGTTGCGAAGCTGGATGGCAACTTTGAATTCGGCAGAGAAAACTGGTTAAAAGGCAAAAGCGAAGTAGATTTTTTCTTGGCTATTGGTGGTTGTTTATAATTAATTTTCACCCCTTTATATAGTTCCGAATGAACTGTTTTATCGGCACGAGATTGTTGGCGCCAGTAGGAGTCGAGAAATTGTTGGCTGCGATCGACCTTTTGGGAGGAAACGGCCAGCAAAAACCCGGCTTGTTGGCCGTTGCTGCTGTCGCCATCGAAATCAGGGGTTGTGACGGCGAGGGTTATTTCGTCACCTATCCAAGGTTGGATATCTCTACTGTAATCGAGGCCTGTATTGCCGAGGAGACTTTTTTTGATTTGCTCAAATTCTGCGTGCGATCGACTTCTTTCTTCGGGAGTGGCAAAAACTTGTCGCAATGCTTCGAGGCGATCGGGATTTACCAGCATTGATGCTAACAAAGGTGCTTGTTTCGAGACAAACACAGCCGCAGCCGGAGTAGTTGTCGGCCCGCCAGCGAGCAAATTCAGGGGAGTTTGAGTTGTCAGCCAGTAAAAACCCCCCGCACTCAAGCCTAAGAGTGTCAAGACGCCAGCAATGAGGAAAGAAAAGAACGATCGCAGCTTCATACAACAAGGACTAATGACCACAGTCTATTATTAACTAGAGTAGCGCATGACCGTAGCTGTCTGCAGATACTTTTTGTTCAGTTCGCAAAACAAAAATATCAACTAAAATATACTCAAGCTTTAAAACCCAAGTAAAATGCTAACAATATCAACCCCCCCCGAACAGCGAGTTTTACTGCCAAATATCAGTTGGCAGTTATATGAAAGCCTGCTAGGGGAACTGGGAAACAAACGTTCCACCCGAATTGCTTATCATCAAGGTCAATTAGAAATTATGGTGCCGCTACCGGAACATGAAAATCGCAACAGGCTAATCGATCGCTTAATTGTAACTCTCATAGAAGAACTTAATCTAGAGTACAACCCCTTTGGCTCTATGACTATTAAAAAACGCAAAAAAGCAGCGGGGAAAGAACCAGATTCCTGCTATTATATCCAGAATGAAGCAGTGGTCAGAGGGAGAACAGAATTAGACTTTGCTCAAGATCCGCCGCCAGATTTAGCACTGGAAATTGATATTACCAGCAGTTCCTTAAATCAATTCGATTTATATGCAGATTTAGGCGTACCCGAAATTTGGCGGTACGACGGACGAAGCATCAAGTTTTATCAATTGCAAAATGGCGAATATGCCGAGTGCAATTTTTCCCGGGCTTTCCCGATGCTACCGACTGCAAAAGTTGACGAATTTATCGATCGCACTCAAACTACAGGCGCAACCACAGCAGTGCGAGAATTCCGGGAATGGGTAAAAAATCAGTAATTGTGTACTCTACCACGGCACTCCTCGCGCATCGGAAAAATCGGCATCTAGAACCGCCCCCGGATCGAATACAGCATCAGTTAAATCAGCTTTTCTAAACGACGTTATCGACAATTTTTCTATTTGTTCAACAGCGATAAAAAATCCGATCGCAGTTAAGCCCAGAATTACCCCAGAAACCAAAAATAAGACAATTCCCCTGATAGTATCTCCGCCTAAAAATGTCACAATACCGCTAGCCCCGATCGCAGCCGCAGCCCCAGCCACAGCCCCCGCCACAATCCCAGCCTCGCACCGAGTCACAGCAATCGCCGTAGCCGCCGTTCCAGCCACCGCCACAGCCCCCGCATCTGCCCCGGCAATCAGTCCAGTCAAAGCCCCAGCCGTCGTCACTGTCACCGCCGTTACCCCAGCCCTAGCAATCAAATTTCTCACTCGCCTGCGGCTTTGTCCGGTTCTGACACCCTGAAAATTTGCCCCCCTCAAAATCGCCCCGGTGAAATTGCAGCCTCGGATGTCGGAACCGCTGAAATTCGCCCCTGACAAGTCAAGCCCTTTAAAAGAACGGTTCCGCAAGTTTTGGTTAGCAAAATTGAGATTTCGAGGTTGAGTCATTCGATTTTAGATTTTAGATTTTAGATTTTAGATTTTAGGTTAGCAACCCAAAGACCTAGGATTATAGATTTTAGATTATAGATTTTAGATTAACCAAGCACAGGGCATTTAGAATAAAGCCTGTGGTTTATAACGAGTTTCCATGTCTCCCATCTCCGAATCCCCATTTTCCCCCGAACAAATTGCCGGTGAAAGACTCACACCGGAAGAATATGAAGAAATCGTTCAGCGTCTAGGCCGCCATCCCAATAAAGCTGAATTGGGAATGTTCGGCGTTATGTGGAGCGAACACTGCTGTTACAAAAATTCGCGGCCACTATTAAAACAGTTTCCCACAGAGGGCGATCGAATTCTAGTCGGGCCCGGAGAAAATGCCGGCGTCGTAGACTTGGGAGAAGGCTTGCAACTCGCCTTCAAAATTGAATCCCACAACCACCCGTCTGCAGTCGAACCTTTCCAAGGTGCGGCAACCGGTGTCGGCGGGATTCTCCGCGATATCTTCACAATGGGTGCACGCCCGATCGCACTTTTAAATTCCCTGCGTTTCGGCAACTTAGACGATGCCAAAACTCAGAGGTTATTCAAAGGAGTAGTATCGGGAATTTCCCATTATGGCAACTGCATCGGCGTGCCCACAGTTGGCGGCGAAGTTTACTTCGATCCTGCTTATTCTGGCAACCCATTAGTTAACGTCATGGCCTTGGGTTTAATGGAAACTCAAGAAATAGTCAAATCCGGCGCTTCTGGCATCGGAAATCCCGTGCTTTACGTCGGTTCCACTACGGGGCGAGATGGCATGGGAGGAGCAAGTTTTGCCAGTGCAGAATTGACCGATAAATCAATGGACGATCGCCCAGCCGTTCAAGTAGGAGATCCATTTTTAGAAAAATCCTTAATTGAAGCTTGTTTAGAAGCATTCAAAACCGGTGCAGTCGTCGCCGCCCAAGACATGGGTGCAGCCGGAATCACCTGTTCCACATCAGAAATGGCAGCCAAAGGCGGCGTCGGCATTGAATTCGATTTAGACAAAGTTCCCGTTCGAGAAAGCGGCATGATTCCCTACGAATACCTGCTTTCGGAATCCCAAGAACGGATGTTGTTTGTTGCCCAAAAAGGACGCGAACAGGAATTAATCGATATTTTCCACAGATGGGGATTGCACGCGGTAGTAGCGGGTACAGTCATCGAAGAGCCGATCGTCCGAATTCTCTTTAAAGGCGAAATCGCGGCGGAAATTACCGCCACTGCTTTGGCAGATAACACGCCAATTTATCACCGAGAATTGTTGACAGAACCGCCCGAATATGCTAAAAAAGCATGGGAATGGACGGCGGATTCGCTGCCACAATCCACAGTTACAGGTATCGAAATTAACGGCAATTTCCAAACTTGGAATCAGATTTTGCTGACGCTTTTAGATACTCCCACCATCGCTTCTAAACGCTGGGTTTATCGCCAATACGACCATCAAGTGCAAAACAATACTGTTGTTTTACCGGGAGGCGCTGATGCTGCGGTTGTCAGATTGCGTCCGCTAGAACCCTGCCACTCTTCCCTTGCTAACGGGTTAGAAGTACACCCCCTTGCTAAGGGGGATCTACTGAGAGAAAATGCTGTTTCTCTAGCTTCCGAAAGCAAACAGGAAGAAGAGGTAATTCCTCTATTTACAAAGGCACAAGGTAGGGAAACTCCCAAACTTTCTCCCCCCCTTAGCAAGGAGGAAGCGCCGCAGGGGGCTATTCCCGGAGTTGCTGCAACGGTTGATTGCAATTCTCGTTATGTTTATCTCGATCCTTATGAAGGTGCAAAAGCAGTCGTAGCGGAAGCAGCGAGAAACTTAAGCTGTGTAGGTGCTGAACCTCTCGCAGTTACTGATAATTTGAATTTTGGCAGTCCTGAAAAGCCGATCGGATATTGGCAGTTAGCGTCAGCTTGTCGCGGAATTGCTGATGCTTGTCGGGAGTTGGGAACGCCTGTTACTGGCGGCAATGTTTCTCTTTACAATGAAACTGTTGATGCTGAGGGAAATCCTCAACCAATTTATCCGACTCCGGTAATCGGAATGGTGGGGTTAATTCCCGATTTGACCAAGATTTCTGGCCAAGCTTGGCTAAAGAAAGGTGATTTAATTTATGTGCTGGGAATTGGTGAATCATCCCAAAACTCAGAACTTCCATCTGACAGCTCAAAAATCGAAACTTCTCCTACTTTGGGAGGTTCGGAATATTTAGCGGCAATTCACGGGATTGTAGCTGGGAAACCGCCAAGGATTGATTTTGAGTTAGAAAGAAAAGTGCAATCGGTTTGTCGCGATGGAATTCGGCAAGGTTGGGTATGTTCTGCCCATGATTGTGCGGAAGGTGGAATTGCGATCGCCCTCGCGGAATCTTGTATTTCTGCTAAAATGGGTGCAGAAATTCATCTCAGTTGCAATTCGGCAAATGTCAGCCGCTGGGATGAAATTTTGTTTGGTGAAATGGGCAACTGCATTGTAGTTTCAGTCGCACCGAAAAATCAAGAAGTTTGGGAGTCTTACCTGCAAGAACATTTGACAAAAATGTGGCAGAAAATTGGTTTAGTTTGCTGTGCTGAATCACCTTTGCGGGTTGTGAGTGCTGACAATCAAGTGTTAATTGAGGTGGCGATGGGTGAGATGGGTGATCGATTCTATAATGCGATCGAGCGTCGGATTGCATCTGTTTGACAACGTGAAGTTTCGATCCCCCTAAATCCCCCTTAAAAAGGGGAGTAGGGGCTGACTTTGAATACTCTTGTCCCCCCCTTCTTAAGGGGGGCTAGGGGGGATCTCCGGGTTTAAAACACGCCCAATAACCCCGACTTCTTACAAAATTCACGATTCTTGCAAAAACCTATTACATAAATCGGGGTTCTTAGACACTATATAATATGAACAGTATCATTCATAAAATAAATGATTTGCTGTATCAATCCCGACTGTCAAAAACCTGAAAACCAGGACGGACAAACATATTGCATCAGTTGTGGCCTTGAACTCGTACCAATTCTGCGAAGCCGTTTCCGCATGATCAAATTTCTTGGTCAAGGCGGCTTCGGCAGAACCTATTTAGCAGAAGATATTGATAAACTAAATCTACCCTGTGTCGTTAAACAATTAGCACCAAATGTCCAGGGAACTTGGGCGATTAACAAAGCGGTAGAATTATTTCAGCAAGAAGCCAAACAACTACAACAGCTAGGACAACATCCCCAAATTCCATCACTAGATGCCTATTTTGAACAAGACAACTATCTGTATCTCGTACAACAGTTTGTCGATGGTGATAATTTATTAAAGCTTTTCCAAAATCGGGGAATTTGGCAAGAAAGCCAAGTTAAGCAACTATTACTCGAACTTCTACCTGTTCTCAAGTTTATTCACGAACAAAAAATTATTCACCGAGATATCAAGCCTGAGAATATTATGCGCCGTCGCAGCGACGGTTTGTTAATGTTGATTGATTTCGGAGTTTCCAAACAGTTGTCGGGAACAGTGATGTCGAGACTGGGAACGAAAATTGGTTCGGATGGTTATGCACCCATTGAACAAATGAAAGGGGGTGAAGCTTATGCAGCAAGCGATTTGTTTAGCTTGGGGGCGACTGCTTTTCATCTACTGACAGGGCTATATCCGTAAGGATTCAGGTCAGAGGGTATTGACAAGTGTGACATTCTGGGCGGAATATTACAATTATGGAAAAAAACCTGC
>NZ_JAUBRB010000077.1:0-17543 GCF_036701585.1 Microcoleus sp. POL10_C6
TGAGATTGCACTCACTTTTTTCACTTCTCTATTTTATTGCGATCGCATTCCTCTTTAAAAACTGTCCGGAGTATTGTAAGACTGAAAAAGAATCATTGTGTCGAAACGGAACATTTAGTTTGGCAACGCTTAGATGAATTAGGAATAGTACCAGGTACCTCTTTATATTTTCAAAGTAAAAGAGTGAGGAAAACTCGACCTGCGACCGGATTTGATGTTGCTTGTAAGTGGAAAAGGAACTACGGGGGATGGAAGGTTGAAGAAGCGTGGTTTATACTCACAGATTTAGGGTCATTGCCGGCAGCTATCAATGCTTATAAGCAGCGGATGGGTATTGAAGAAATGTTCCGAGACTGTAAAACAGGAGGCTACGATCTTGAAGGAACCAGCTTAAAAGGAGACCGACTTATTAACATGATTTTGCTCATGACACTTGCGTACACTTCAGCAATATTTCAAGGCACTGAACTGAAAAAAAAGCAGGTACAAAAATATGTATCTCGTCGCAAAGAACCTAAAAAAAGATATCGAAGACGGAGTACATTTGGTGTTGGTTTAGATGGAGAAAAGTGGGTCAATTATCTCGAACAATATTCTGACGAGGTAGAACAGTTAATGAAGTTAACTCCCAATAAACGCCGTTTTTATCAACAAGGTATGCGGGCCGCAACCCTTATACAGTCTATCTCGTAGACCTCTTTGTCACCCCCCCAGGTCGCAATGACAACGCTGTTGCCGGCTTCTAAATTGCATATATAAACTTGTGCGAACACAGTTTGAATTGTTTTCACCGCTGCCGCATTAAACTCTTGTTTGTGGAACAGGTGGACAACTAGAACACCTGCGCTTGACAAGCGAGTTTTGCACAGTTGGTAAAATTCTTGTGTCACCAATTTATAGGGCATATAGCCACTGCCAAAACCAGCATCCACGATAATTATATCGTTTTTTACTGTGGAATTTTGTTGGGCTAGATATTCGCGCCCGTCTTGAATGGCTACTTTGAGTCTGTCGTCGAATTGAATGCCAAAAAAATTTTGAGCTACTTCGACTACTTTTTGGTCAATATCTGTACATTCGACTATCGCGTTAGGGAAATAGTGGTGAAAAAATCTGGGGAGGGTGCCGCCACCAAATCCGATTACATAGATTTTTTTTGGGTGAGTTTTCCAGACTAATGCTAGCAACACGGATCGGGAATAGGGAAAGATTAAATTTAGTGGATTGTTGAGGTCTAGGATTGATTGAGCTACATTTGTGATTAAGGTTTCTCTGTCTGCTAAAAGCAGTAGTAGAACTGAGTTTATTTTTTTGACGGCGATGCAGTTGTCGCCGGAGTTTTGTTGAAATAGGATGCCGTCTGGCTGTTGCTGAATCCAATTGATTTGTTGGTGAATAGCTGCTAAATTGGTAGTTTGTCGATCGCCTTTATAATCAGTCATAAGATTTAAGATTTTAGATTTTAGATTCAGGGTAAACGTATCTTAACTTTAACCCCAAATATGCTACAGTTATATGCGACTATTTTTTTGTGTAGTTTATTCTAGTTCATGAGTGTTATCAATGGCAAGAGGTTTTAGTAAAACTGTAACTTCCCAACAAAAACAAATAAATTAATTGTCTTCAGTGATTTTTTTAACTGCCATTTTTTAAAATATTTTGCCACATTGAACGACCCAAAAATATAAAGAAGTAAAGAAGATTTGCTCAAAGATATTAGATCGATCGCTATTCGAGCTATCATCAGCAGTGCCGACGGATGGGTGGCAATAGAAGCCTATGGTAACGCCAAATATGAATGGTTAAAAAGCTTTCTATAATTACCGAATGGTATACTATCTCGTGACACGTTTAGTCTCCTTATTTGCCCGAATTGAACCGCAGCAGTTTCAAGAATGTTTTTTGAGTTGGGTAAATGCGATAGTCGGGGAATTGGAACTAAACGTGATTGCCATTGATGGCAAAACAATGAAACTATCTTATGACCGAAATGAGCAGCAAAAAGCGCTACATATAGTCACTGCATGGTCTTCATCTCATCAATTAGTGTTAGGCAAAAAAAAGAGATAAAAATTTTAATGAGCTGGATGAGTATGAACCCGTAGAAGGGCGGCTGAGTGTGTCGGAGTTAGTTTGAATAATTCATGTAGGGGCGATCGGGCTTTTTGACAATTTGGGATGTAAGGGCGATCGCCTTTCCATAAAAACAGTTTTTTGATTAGATAATCATCAGGTTAGCTTTAACAGTGAGAAATTTATCTATATAGCTTTGAGAGGAAATTTTGATTTTTTTTAGCTCCAATATTTTAATGCTTTATCGTATGCTTTGATTACTATTTCAGAATTTCTATCTAGCCAATGATGCCGGGTATAGCACTCACATGAGAAAATATCATTCCTAAATAAAGTTAAAGATGATGACATTATCGTACTAGCAATCCCTATTTTCCCGCATTCAGGACAGATTGCCCAATAATGGTTCTCTGAATCATATATTATAGAATCTTCTTGACCTAAAGAACCTGTGCAAGCCAAAAAAAGAACTGAGTATGTCCACCCATACCCTAGAATCAATATGTCTTTCGCATCATCAGAAATAGGCCAAGCGAATCCACCCTGGTCTAAGTATACTAGGTCGCCAGTTTTACCAGCTAATTGTAAACATTTCAACTCTGCTTCCTCTTCGTGTGCAATTTTTGCATTAGGCTTAATCTCGACCCATAAAGCTAAATCAACTATCCAAAAATCAGGTATATATTGCTTTCCATCTGGAAGCTCAAACATCTGTGGTTCGTACTCCCATTTCACTCCTAGCTCATCCCAGAAGACGGCCCATTGAGCCTCCAACCTGGATCTGAATCTCACTCCTTTGTACATAGTTGGTATTGCTTCTATATCTCTAGCCATCTTGTATTCCCCTTAGTATTCTATAGGACTGCTATTTTCTATCCTGTCTCCATTGAACTAATTTCCCTAAAGAGAGGGTAGTTATCCATACTACAATTAGTTACTAACTCCCCAAATTAGTTCAGTTAGCTTTACCCTATTGAGATAATAACCTCTAAAATGAAAATAATCGCAATCAGGTTTACCAGTACCTTATCGATCGCAAATTAGACTATCACCACCTTTTGCATAGCACTCTTGTATCATTTTTTGCCTTTGGTTCTCAAATTGTTCACCCCTTCGCATTTCATCTTCAAATGTCCAATCTTGTGAATTTTCCAAGGAAATAATTCCCGAATCAATAGCCCCCCATCCAATAATTCCCATCAATATTATTCCAAATATAAAAACAAAACCAGCTCCTGAATCTTTGGGGTCATTTGAAATCATCCATAACATTAAGACTAAATGACCTAAAATACCTGATAATAAACCTCCATAAGGGACAAAAAGTAGGAAGAAGTTTAGAGCTATATAAGCTATGCAAACCTTTACTAGAAACTTATATTTTTTAGGCTGTTGAGATAATGGATCTGAATATTTTAAGGGATCTTTATTACTCACTAGGCAGTTAAGCAAGTAAAAAAAGAAAAAAAATCCCAGTATTCCTACTATCATTCCGACTAAAAGATACCCAACCATTACATATTCTAAACCAGGGAAACCTGAAAATATCCACTTACCAAGCGCTCTTTCCATAAGTATTTTTAATTTATGATTAGCATAAATTATTACCTAAATACCAAAGCTGGTCAAGCCATATAAAGTCATATTTGGTAGGGACTTTCTCTTAATAACCAGGTCATAAAAAGTCATATTTAGCTGGTCAAGTTTGAAAAAGTTATGCCTACTTAGGTTACAATCAAGTCAAACCCTTGCATCTACGTGACTAATGGATATTGAAGATGCCTTAGAATTTACTGACAATCTAGCTTTGACTACTACGGGAAAACACTTAGATAGTCTGCAAAAAGCTATACTACGCGGCACTTGGAACAATCAAAAATATAAGGAAATCGCGGAGGAACACAACCGTTCAGAGAAATATGTTAAAGAAGTTGGTTTCAAATTATGGAAACTTCTATCAGTTGCATTAGGCGAGGAACAAGTATCTAAAGCAAATTTTAGAGCAAAGCTGGAAAATTTACAAGTTTCCAATGTCTCACTCGTCGGGAATGGCTGTATTCATATTCGTAACATCTCCGCAGATACTTTTTACTCTCCCAAAGTCTCACAACCTGCACCACAAGACAAGGATAAATTTCACGAAAAAACTAGCAATTCCGAACCTAAAATACATTTAGATTTATGCGATGCACCAGAACCCAACCTATTCTATAACCGCACATCCGAACTCACCACCCTCGAAAACTGGATTTTGGGCCGCACCCGCCTCATCACCATTTTAGGCTTATCCGGTATTGGCAAAACCGCCCTGACACTCCAACTAATCCCACAAATTCAACACGAATTCGATCGCATTATCTGGCGAAGTCTCCGCAACTCCCCACCGCTGGCATCACTCCAAACCGACTTAATTCAATTCTGTAGGGGCGGTGTCCCCGTGCTTACAAGTGTAGGTTTTTTACAATTAGGAGGTGTTAGAAACAACAGGCCAACAAGAGGGCCAAGATTGAGGAAACAAGCGCCCTAGAACAATCGGCTGACCATTGAGCAAATTAGCCACCACATTGAGTAAGCCTTGAAGAAAACAAGATAACTGACGCCCACGATCAGAGCGTCGGGAACGCTGTTTGGCAATATGCCCTTGAGGAAGTTGTTCAAATAGGGATTCTGGGGGAGCTGAATCGGCCCCGCCTCCAACAGTCACCATCCAGAGAGTTGCTACTGCCATTGCCAACCAATGGCGCTCAGCTCGCAGTGGGTCACGCAAACGAGTTTTATGCCATTGCCAACCATCAGATTTAAAATCTCGGTAAGAACACTCAATCCAAGAGCGTAAGCCATACCAAAGTGGATTGCCAACCTCTGGGGCTAAATCAGTCACAATCAGCCACGGATCTTGATAACCAGGCTGCCAACAAGCTAACAAAGTACACCCTAGAGGATTGGTTTTAAAGCAAGTCACGGGTGCTGAATAACTCAGCCCAGGCTTGTCAACGACATCTGCCAGACGCTGCCATTGTGTCTGCTCGTCGAGCTGGTATGTACCTTGATGATTAATCCGTAAAAATGGATGCCAACCCTGGCTGACAATCTGGTGATATAACCAATCGCCATAAAGTCCTCGGTCAGCACAAACGATGACCATCCACTCTGAGGAAACGGCTGGTTTGATTGACTCAAATAGCTCTTGCCAGTGTGGCTTCCAAGCTCCTTTTTCTGTGCCTCTGACCACTTTCCAGGCGACAGGGATGGCACAACTGCGATAGAGAACATTTATTGATAAAACCGTGAAGGTTTGTCCGATATTGGTCGCATCGATCGCCAAAGGTAGCTGTTTCACATGGCTCGGCCATAAATTCAACACCCACCGCAATAATGGGGCAAAATATTGGCTCACTTGTAGTTCAGCGCGTTTGTTTCCTCGCCGAACTCCGCTCTTAGCTTGAGCTTCCTGATACCATTCTTTCAGCCTTTGCCGTACCGTGTTGAATTTTTCTTGGTTCAGTGTCGCAATGAAGTGGGACACTCTTGTCAGGCTACTCGATTGCGTCATTACCATCCCAAAACTCCAAGTCGCTAGCCCTGATGCTTGAGGTAGGGTTAGCTCTGGCAGATGATAGCTGACAATGCTCATCCACTGTTTCAGGTAGTGATTTTTCAGCATAAGTCTCAAAGCTAGATGATGGGCTGACCCGTCCAGTCTCTATATCTGTTGTTCCTCTTCATTGTAAAAAACCTACACTTGTAAGGTGTCCCCGTGCCCGCCCCCTATCCAGAAGAAAGGGCAACCACGGGGGGATTGCCCCTACTAGAATATTTGCGATCGCACCGCTGTCTGATCATCCTCGATGATGTGCAAACAATCTTCAGCAGCCAACAACTCGCAGGAAATTACCAACCAGGATATGAAAATTACGGCCCATTCTTCAAACAACTAACAGAATCATCCCACAACAGTTGCTTAATTCTCCTGAGTTGGGAAAAACCCAGAGAAATCGCTACCTTAGGAGGCGAAAATCGCCCCTGCAAATCTCTGCAACTCAAGGGTTTAGGCCCCGAAGCACAAGAAATATTCAGAGAAAAAGGTTTAGGAGAACCGGAGAAATGGTCAGAACTAATCGACCTTTACCGAGGCAATCCCCTATGGTTAAATATAGTTGCAACTATGATTCAAGACTTATTCGGCGGTAGCGTTTCCGAATTCCTCTCCTATGATACCCTATTCTTAGGTGACTTAGAATCTCTGCTGCACCAACAGTGCGATCGCCTAACCGCATCCGAACAACAAGCTATGGGTTGGCTAGCAAGTACCCCGGAACCAGCAGACATCTCAAAAATACCAGAAAACCTGCAACTATCAAGGGCAGAACTATTAAATGTCATGCAATCTTTAGGACGACGGTCATTAGTTGAAACTGTCCAACAAAATGGGCGATCGCACTTTACTATCGCGCCCGTAATCAGAGAGTATATAACAAACAAAAAATGAAAATCGCCACCTGGAACGTCAACTCAATCCAGTAGTAATAAATATGTAGTGAAGTTTAATTACAGTAATTGAATACATATGATAATTTTATAAATGACACAATCAAATTTTGTGATTTTAATATTTCTTTACGCGCTCGAATGTAGATTTAGTTACACTTCTGCTCTCATGACTAAACTATTGCTGGAATCCTTAATATCTGCCAACATTAGTTGAGTCATGTAATATGCTATTTTTACGACCAGACTGCCCTGATTGTGGTTCAAATCACATAGTGAAAAATGGTAGAATTCATAATAAAAAACCAAAATACAAATGTCAAAGTTGCGGTCGCCAATTTGTCTAAAATCCGACAAACAAAGTAATTAGCTCACAAACAAAAGATTTAATCGATCGACTTCTTTTGGAGAAGATTTCTTTGGCTGGTATAGCTAGAAGCACTGGTGTTTATCAAAAATGACAGGATTATGTAAATAATAAATATGCCTCAATCGAACGCACAGTAAAGGTTAAACCTAAAAATAAAGTCAGATTGAATGTTGAATGTGATGAACTGTGGTCATTTGTAGATTGCAAAGAAAATAAGCAATGGGTGTGGTTAGCAAGGGATAGAGAAACCAGAGAAATTATTGGTGTTTATATTGGCGATCGTAGCCAAGAAGGAGCCAAACAATTATGGAATTCTCTACCTCCTGTATATCGACAATGTGCTGTTTGCTATACAGATTTTTGGCAGGCTTATGCTTGTATTTTTCCTTCGCTACGCCATCAACCAGTTGGTAAAGACAGTGGAAAAACTAATCACATTGAAAGATTTAATAATACTTTGCGCCAACGTGTTTCTCGGCTCGTAAGAAAGACTTTTTCATTTTCTAAAAAGTTAGAAAACCATATTGGTGCTATTTGGTATTTTATCCATCATTACAACTATGTTTTGAGCCAATGAATATCTAATCACTACATATTTATCACTACCCAATTTTCGATGGCTTAATGTTTGGCTTGAATCATGAGGATGGTGGAGTGCTGGAATTTTGGCTAGTTTTGGTGGGAGATGGGCCTAGTTTTGGTTCGTATGTGGCTAATGCTGCGCTAAGTTTTTGGATTTCTGGCCATAGCTCTACTATCAAGGCTTCTTTTGCCTCGTTCGATAGTTGCTTTAAGTCGGGGAGTTTTTCCATTCCTTGATCTAATGTCTATCTTGTCTTCTTGTCAAGGGGGTTGAGCAATTACAAATAAAATTACTCTATTTTGCAACTAACCCTAATGGAAACATTAATAGGACTTACGCATAGGGGGATAGAAACCGGGTATTTTACGACAATAGTTGGTTGTGACCTCTGATTCGGTAAAAAACCCGGTTTCTTCGATGGGAGTGTGTAAGTCCTGAGTAAATCAATAAGGGCGGGCAGTGCCAGTCCTCTTACTTCTCATTACTCCGAAATACCGACTTACCCTTCGCTTTCAGAGTATTAGCGGCATCTGCTAAAGTCTGCGCGAAAGGCTGCTGCGAGTGCATGAAAACGCGAGCGGTATTGCGTCCCGGCATCCCCGAAATTGAGCCACCCGGATGCGTTCCCGCCCCCGTGAGGAACAAACCATCGATCGGCGTTTTGTAATTCGCCAACTCCGGCAAAGGACGGAAAAATATCATCTGATCTAGCGTCATATCAACGTGATAATAATTCCCTTTCAAAGCCCCCAAACGCTCTCCCAATTCTGCCGGACTTTCCACGTGGCGTCCTATAATAGAATTTTTGATATTTGGCGCGTATTCTGCTAATTTATCAATGCAGCGATCGGCAACTTTGTTCTTCAGCTCATCCGTCCAACCCGTACCGTGCTGGCCGGTTCCTTCAGCATTTTCGATCATGTAAGGAGCAAAAAATTCAATCCAAGCCGTATGATGTCCGGGGGGAGCCATTGACGGGTCTAGTACCGTCGGAAACACCACATACATCGATGGGTCTGAGTCGGGGATTCTGCCAATTGAAGGGTCGCTGTGAGCGATTTCAACGTGTCTCACCGAGTCGGCAATTAAAACCGAACCGATTAAAAATTCGTCCCGATGATTCCAGCGCTCAAACTTGGGCATTTCATTTAGAGCTAAGTCTATTTTGAGAATAGTCTCGTTGTTGTTAACAATTTTGCGCTCCAATCTTTCCCGCAAATCCGGGTCGGCACTGTCAACATCGCTGGAGTCCATTAAGTGCAGAAACAAGCGCTTAGCATCAATATTAGAAATGACACCTTTTGTCGCGCGGTATTCCGTGCCGTTGGCAACTCGAACTCCCACAGCGCGACCGTCATCAATTAATATTTTCTCGACGTGCTGGTCGGTAAGTACCACACCAGAGTAACTTTTCACTACATTTAGCAGTGCTTGCACTAATGCACCCGTCCCTCCGCGCGGTCTTGCCATACCGGGATTGTGTCTCATTGCCAGCATAATTGCGCCTACAGCAAGGGTTTTTTGCGAAGGAGGCGCGCCGAGTTCTGAGGCGAATCTTGCTAGGGGTGCTTTGATAAATTCCTCGTCAAACCACTCGTTGACAATGTCTTCAGCGCTGGTGAGCATCGTGCGAATAAAGTCCAGCGTTTTGTCGGGGGAACCGATGACTGACAATAAATCTTTGATCTTTGAAATATCGTAGTTGCCCAGAATATCTATGATGGATTTTGGTGGCGCATTAAACATCGGAACCATTGCACCTAAAGCCCGCTGCCAAAAGTCTGTATATTCGGCATATTTTTTAGCATCGCGCTCGTTGTAGCGCGCAATTTCAGCACAAGTTTTTTCTACAGATTTGTGTGCTAAGAAATATTTACCGTCGGGATGCGGACAAAAGGCAACTGGATCGCAGAAAAGATATTCTAAACCGTGTTTTTCCAGTTCTAATTCTTCGACAACTGGTCCTAAATGGATAAACTCGTGGTCGATTGCGCACATATTGAATTTAAAATCCGGCAATTCCGGAATCGCAGCTTCAGTAGTTGCCGCGCCGCCGGGAACCGAACGTTTTTCTAACAACAGAACGGTATATCCAGCTTTCAGCAGATAAGACGCACAGACGAGTCCGTTGTGACCTGCGCCTATGATAATGACATCATACGTTTGCATAGATGAAGTTCTAGGGAGAGGATATTTTGCTTATTTTACAAATGTTAACAACTTTGCCGTCTCTACCAATAGAAATAGATTCATTGTCAGTAAGCCTTTTTAGCATATTACAAAAGATGGAGCTTTGACAAAACGCTGTTGTGTAACCGCCTTATTTCTTCTTAAATTTACAGAGCTATCGCCTTTCTTATATCGCGCCAATATTGTACTCTATTTAGCCACATTTATTTGCATTCAATTAAAAATTTAAGCAAACGAAGCAAGAAGGAAAAAGGAAGAGGAAAGGGGGCAGAGGGAATAGGGAATAGAAACAGTTTTGAGATTGCTTTTTTCCTGGCAACACGGCGATTGGAAGGAGTTAAGCCCTAGGAAAATTACTTACTCCACACTCAAAACTGCTAGCCAATTACCTATTAGTACAGTGAGAAATATTACTTCAGTTCCCGCAATGCCGCCTCAGCTTTTTGTACACCATCATTGTTGCCTTGCTGGCGGTAAGTGTCGAGGGCTTGTTGAAAAGCTTCAATTGCTTCGGATTTGCGATCGCGCGCTTGGAGTGCCTTACCCATATTGTAATAAGCTTCTGCCCGGTTTGGGTCAAGCTTAATCACTCGCCGAAAAGTAGTAATCGCTCCTGAAAAATCTTGTTTTTCCAGTTGAATTTTCCCCATTCCTGCGTGTGCTTCCACTAAATTAGGTCGCACCGCAATAGCCCGCTGATAAGCTATAAGCGCTCCGTCGAAGTCGTTTTGAGCCTGGAGAAGTTCGCCAATTTCTAGCTGCACTTCTGGATTCCGGGGCTCCAATTTGGCAGCTTCTTCAAAAGCTGCTAGCCCTTCGGAAGTATAGCCGGCACGCAGCAAAGCAGTGCCTAATTTTAACTGGACACCTGCTTGTTTGGGAGCGAGTTCGGCTGCTTGTTGGAGCACGGTGACAGCACTGGCAAAACTTCCCTGCTGGATCAATACTAACCCCATTGAAGAATAAGCTTGCCAATTTTTCGGATCGAGGGCGATCGCCTCTTGGTATGCTTTAAAAGAACCGCTGTAATCTTTTTGCTGAAAGAGTACCACTCCGAGACCGATTCGGGCATTGACATTTTTGCGATCGAGCACAGCGGCGCGGCGGTAAGCTGTGGCTGCTGCGGGATAGTTTTGTAAATTCGCCATAGCATATCCTAATGCGTATTGGAAGTCAGCATTATTCGGTTCGAGACCGATCGCTTGTTGGTAAAATTCTACTGAGGCTTGATAGTTGCCCTGACGCGCTTCTAAATAGCCAATACCCGAAAAAATGCGGGGGTTTTCCGTATCTAAACGCGCCGCTTCTTGATAAATGGCGATCGCCCTAGTGTAGTCTCCTAAATCTACAAACTCGCGCCCTTGTCGCAGCAGATCATCTAAATTTGAATTATTTTGAGGGTTGACTTGAACGGATATTTCTGCTGAGAGCGCTATCTGCGGCGCTGCGACAGCGAATCCTGCTACTAGCAACGTACTGAATACCAAGAGACTTTGTTTGTGCACGGCCATGTGTTTCAAAGAGTATGTGGAATGGAAGAGCGAGTTGCTGTCAGCTTGGCAAGCTGACAACTTATGATTTACCAGGAATGTTTGAGTGGCGAGATGTAGTAAATCTACAGAACAAGACCCACTCAAAATTTTCGCGATTGAGGCCAACTGATGATTGTAACAACAACTGATATCATCCAAGGAGCAGAAATTCAATCTTACCTGGGAATTGTAACTGCTGAGGTTGTCTACGGCACCAATGCCCTGCGAGATTTCTTCGCGGGCATTCGCGACATCATCGGCGGGCGCACCGGCAGTTACGAGGAAGTGTTTCTCAAAGGACAGCGAGATGCCCTCGCGGAACTGGAAAAACGGGCCCAGCGCCTCGGCGCCAATGCCGTAATCGGGGTGGAAGTTGACACCGGCACGATTAATGTAGACTCAAACGGGGCTTTGCTGCTGATTACTGCCGTTGGAACGGCTGTAAGATTGCGTTAAGCTGTTTTTTCTGTATACGTCCGCATTTTCTGTATACATCCGGCAAGTTTTCCAACGGGATAAAATAGTTATCAGTCATCAGTCATCAGTCATCAGTCATTAGCTAATAGCGGGTGGCTGGGGGCGGATGACTTTTTCGTTTCTTTCTTCAGACATAGATACTGGTTATTTCCGCAGGCAGATATAGTTTCTATCAATCTCAGCCACAATCAATGCTTAAGTGAAAGATTGTTAAAAATTAAAGCAAATCTCAGAGGAAAAAAAAATCTATGTCATACGTAAATAGACCTGTAGATAACGTTGGTACCGAACCCGTGGTCGTAAATTCAGTGATGGAATACCACGATCGAGTACGTTGGGGCCCGATTTTTTCTGGTTTGGTAATTGCGATCGGCACACAACTGGTGTTAAGTGCATTGGGCGCTGCGATCGGGTTGAGCAACATTGCTGGTTCAGGAGCTCCGCGCACTATTGCCGGGGACGTGGGTACCGGCGTGGGAATTTGGTCAATTATTAGTTTGTTAATTAGCTTGGCCGTTGGCGGTTGGGTAACTGCTCGCGCTTGCGGCCCGATGAACCGCAACACAGCGCTTTTAAATGGAGCAATTTTGTGGGCAACGACCTTAACAATTGGCTCTTGGCTGTTAGCAAATGGCGTGGCCGGCACTTTTGGCGTAATAGCTGCGAATGCGGGAGAAGCAATTAATCAAGCACAGCAGGGCGGGGTCGATTTGCCGAACCGAGCACCTAACGTATCTGCTCAGGATACTCGAAATATTGCTGGTAATGCTGCAAAAGCTGGTTGGTCGTTCTTGTTCGGCTCACTATTGGGTTTAGTTGCTTCGATGGTAGGAGCATCTGCCGGCGCCCGCACTCCCCGGAATTACTCGTAAAAGTTTCGTCAGAGACGGAAAGTTCATATTCAGGAAAGCACTTTTGTTAAGGTGCTTTTTTGTTAGTTTTTCCTTCCCAGGTTCTAGCCGGAAATGAATTTCTGGAGGCTCTGCCTCCAGGTTTTTAAGTTGAGGCATAGCCTCTGGATCTGTGTTACCAGGCAGAGCCTGGTAACGAGTATAAGAACGAGAAAAACGACAGAAAAAAGTGTGAGGCGTACCCTACCAATTAAGCGCTGAAGTATTTGGCTGCTGGGTGATAGGTGATAATTGCGGTTGTTGATTGTTCGGGATAAAGTTGTTCGCTTTCATCCATGTAGAGGTTGATGCGATCGCACTTTAACAATTCCAGTTGCTTGTACTGATCCGCCATATTCGGACAAGCGGGATAGCCGAAACTGTACCGCGAACCGCGATATCTTTGGGCTAGCATATCGCGAATGTTGTCCGGTTCTTCGCTACCAAAGCCCAATTCGCGCCGAATTCGCGCGTGAGTCCATTCTGCTATTGCTTCCGCTGTCTGTACCGCTAATCCATGAAAGTAGAGATAGTCGGTATATTGATTATTAGCAAATAGCTTTTGCGCGTACTCTGTAGCAATCTCTCCCACTGTCGCTACTTGCATCGGAAATACATCGATTTTACCCGATTCTTTGGGCGCAAAGAAGTCGGCAATGCACAGCCGTCGCGCCGATTTTTGCCGGGGAAATGTGAATGTTGCAGCGGGTGTCGATACATCTTGCCCGCCATCCATGATTTCTGGATCGTACAAATGCAAAGAATTACCTTCAGCTTGACAGGGAAAATACCCGTAAATTGCTTGCGGCTGCAGTAAATTTTCGGTGATGACTTTGTGTTTCCACTCTTCCAAGATGGGATAAACTTTTTCCGCTAAGAAAGCGTCGTATTCTTCCCGCGATTGGTCTTTTGGCTTGCGGAATTGCCACTGACCCGCAACTAAAGCTTGCAAATCTAAGTGCCAGAAAATCTCCTCAAAGGGGATGTCTTCTCCCTGCAACAGTTTCGTTCCCCAGAAGGGAGAATTCGGGCGATCGATATCTGCTGAAACTGCCTCGGATCGCCTGGTATCTATTACCACAGGAGTGTCTGCTTTCTTGGCATCTTCTACAGAATTTTCTGGCGCAGCTTTAGCTTCTTTAACCGCGCCATTATCCTGTCCTATTTCATCTAAAAATCCTTGCAAATCTTCCCATTTACCCGCAGATTTTGCAGGCATGAGTTTGTCCATAAAGTGCAAGTCGGAAAACGCATCTTTGCCGTAAACGACTTTACCTTTGTAGGTATTTTGGCAGTCTTCATGTACAAATTTGGGAGTCAAAGCCGCGCCGCCCAAAATTACCGGAACGGTGATGCCTTTCTGGTTGAATACTTCCAGATTTTCTTTCATGAATGCGGTGGATTTTACCAGCAAGCCACTCATGGCAATACAGTCTGCTTTGTGCTTTTCGTAAGCTTCGATGATATTGTCAACCGACTGTTTAATTCCCAAGTTGATCACTCGGTAGCCGTTGTTTGATAAAATAATATCAACCAAGTTTTTGCCGATATCGTGAACGTCGCCTTTGACAGTAGCGATGATGAATGTCCCTTTGGCATTGTCCCCGGATTCGGACTTTTCCATGTGCGGTTCTAAATAGGCAACTGCCGCTTTCATTGTTTCTGCTGACTGCAAAACAAAGGGCAGTTGCATTTGTCCCGAACCGAACAATTCTCCGACTACTTTCATGCCGTCTAACAGGAAAGTATTGATAATGTGGAGAGGCGGATAGGTTTCTAATGCTTTGGCGAGTTGGATATCTAGTCCAATGCGTTCGCCGTCGATGATGTGCTGCTTCAGGCGTTCTTCTACCGGAAGGCTTGCGTCTTCTGTCCGATCGCGCTTGGTAGTTTTGCCCGCAAACACCGTTGTCAGCTCGCCCAAGGGGTCGTAAACGCAAATTTCGCCGTCAAACTCCCGTTCGTCGTAAATGAGTTTACGGCAGATTTCTTGGTGTTTGGGGTCGATTTTGGCGAGGGGTAAAATCTTATTAGCGCTGACAATTGCCGAGTCCATCCCGGCTTGCATCGCTTCGTGCAAAAACATGGAATTCAAAACTTGCCGCGCCGCCGGATTCAAGCCGAAGGAAATGTTAGAAACTCCTAAAATTACGTGACAACCGGGCAATTCTTGGCGGATGCGGCGGATGGATTCGATCGTAGCTTTGCCGTTTTTTCTGTCTTCTTCAATCCCGGTGGAAATGGGCAATGCTAGGGTATCAAAAAAGATTTCTTGGGGGGGAATGCCGTAGGCGACGGCGGCGTTATAGGCGCGTTGGGCGATCGCAAATTTTTGGTCGGCAGTTCTCGCCATCCCGTCTTCGTCAATTGTACCAATAACTATGCCCGCGCCATATTTTTTCGCCAACTCCAAAACTTGATAAAAACGCGGTTCTCCGTCTTCGTAGTTAGTGGAATTCAGCAAACATTTGCCGCCCGCCACTTTTAAGCCGGCTTCCATTTTTTCCCATTCGGTGGAATCCAGCATTAAAGGGAGAGTGGCATTAGTCACCACGCGGGAAACTAATTCTTTCATATCTCGCACGCCGTCGCGGCCGACATAATCAACGTTGACATCGAGAACGTGCGCGCCTTCTCGCACTTGTTCCCTAGCCATTGCTACTAAACCATCCCAGTCTTCAGCATTTAGCAAATCGCGGCATTTTTTGGAACCGCTGGCGTTGAGTCTTTCGCCGACAATTAAGAAGGAATTCTCTTGTTCGTAGGGTTGGGCGGTGTAAATTGAAGCGGCGGATGGTTCCCAAGTAATTTCGCGGATTTTGGGTTTAAGAGTTTTACCAATTTCTGATAGTTCGCGGATGTGATCGTAGCGGGTGCCGCAGCAGCCACCGATGACTTGCACGCCTAAGTCTTCGACAAACCGCATCAAGGCCATTTTTAATTCTATTGGCGTGAGTTTGTAGTGCGCGTGTCCGCCGATGTTTTCGGGTAAACCAGCGTTGGGCACGCAGGAAACTACGAAGGGCGAATGTTCGGAAAGGTATTTGACGTGTTCGGCCATGCGATCGGGCCCGGTGGCGCAGTTGAGGCCTAAGATATCTATGGGATAGGGTTGCAAAATTGCGAGGGCGGCGCTGATATCGGAACCGACTAACATTGTGCCGGTGGCTTCCATTGTGACTGATACCATTAACGGAATCCGCGCACCTTTTTTCTTAAATACTTCTTCAATGGCATTTAATGCTGATTTAATTTGCAGCACATCTTGACAAGTTTCGACAATAAATAAGTCAACGCCGCCGTCATAAAGTCCTTCTGCTTGTTCGGCAAAAGCGGCGGTGAGTGTGTCGAAATCGATGTGTCCTAATGTGGGCAATTTAGTGCCAGGCCCGATCGATCCTGCGACAAATCGAGGTTTTTCTGGCGTGGAAAATTCGGCGGCGATACCCTTGGCGAGTTCGGCGGCAGTTTTGTTGAGATAATATGCTTTGTCTGCCAAATCGTATTCGGCGAGCACGATGGAAGCAGCGCCGAAGGTGTCTGTTTCGATGACATCGGCCCCTGCTTCGAGGAATCCCCGGTGCACGTTGGCGACGGCTTCCGGCTTGGTGTGGACGAGATATTCGTTGCAGCCTTCGTATTCTTTGCCGCCAAAGTCTTCTGCGGTGAGATTTTGGACTTGCAGGTTGGTTCCCATCGCGCCGTCGAAGACGATGACGGGGCGTGAGGGGTGGTGGAGGCGATCGAGGAATCTACTATTCATAAGCGGTAAAGAAAGGCAGGTGCTATATATTTACAATTTTATCTATTGTGCAATATTGTCAACAATTATGTGACTGTTGGCAAACGACTAATGACTGAAGGATTTAATGCTGCTGACAATAGTTCGATCGTACCTGTAATTTTACCGATCGCCCTGGATAATTGTCAAAATTCTGTTGTGGGCGAGGCTGCGGGGGGAAAACGGGCGAGTTGTGAGGGATTTTTTCGCTTAACTGTTGAGGAATTTTGCGAAAATGCGATCGCCACAATTAAACGAGTGATGTTAAAGGGCGATCGAATTTTCGGCTATCTCGTAGTTATGCTGATAAGTGCGATCGCGAGCGCTACTCCTAGCACAAGCCATTGTTTGAATGTTTCTTCTACGAATGGACAGAATGCGGTCAGCTCCCATTAGTTGTTCATTAGAAGTCTCCTTCCAAATTCCACGATTTTATCAATGAGTCTCGAACAGCATGGGTTAGTTTGAAAGCAGCGAGTTGCTTTTTGTTAATTGGTTCAAGACTATAATCGATAACTCCAGCTAACTCCACCATCTGTTTTTATATACTTTTTGCCCTCACTAAAGATGCGCCCAGAACTAGCGAAGCTAAGCTAATCCGCATTTAAGTTGCATAGTAAAATAAATTTTTCCTCTTGTGGGGAGTAGGGGTTGGGCAGGAGAGCCCGCCCTCAACATACAAATTAAATGCACAACAGCTTAATATGAGCATAAAAAAACGACCTGGTATTTGCACCAAGGTCGAGTTGATTAATGGAGATCGTCTATACAAGCTTTCATCGATCTGTGAATGTTGCTAGAGTGTAAAGCTGATTGTCTATACCAACACCAACCAAAGTTCCATCTCCCATCGTAGCAACACTAAGTAGGTTGCCTCCCTCTCCTACAAGCTTCCATTTATCTGTGAATGTTGCTAGAGTGTAAAGCTTATTGTCTATACCAACACCAACTAAAGTTCCATCTCCCATCGTAGCAACACTAAGTAGGTTGCCTCCCTCTCCTACCAGCTTCCATTTATCTGTGAATGTTGCTAGAGTGTAAAGCTTATTGTCTATACCAACACCAACTAAAGTTCCATCTTGCATCGTAGCAACACTAAGTAGGTTGCCTCCCTCTCCTACCAGCTTCCATTTATCTGTGAATGTTGCTAGAGTGTAAA
>NZ_JAUBRB010000077.1:17643-18278 GCF_036701585.1 Microcoleus sp. POL10_C6
GCTTATTGTCTATACCAACACCAACTAAAGTTCCATCTCGCATCGTAGCAACACTAAGTAGGTTGCCTCCCTCTCCTACAAGCTGCCATCGATACGGCAAGAAAAGACCTGCCAAGGAAACAGTTTTGAAATTGCCTCGGTCTCCAGCCTGTCCTTCAACATCACCGAAAGGAGACCAAGAACCATCTGTATGACGAATTGTGTGCCACAAATGACCATCATTGGTTACACCATATACCTGTAGTTCACCACCAACTCCTGCACAACTCACATTTATAAAATTGCCATGATTTCCAGCGACTCCTTTTACATCACCGAAAGGAGACCAAGAGCCATCTGCATGACGAATTGTGTGCCATAAATTACCATCACTGGCTACAGCACATACCTGTGGCTCACCACCAACCGCTGCACAACTCACATTTACAAAATTGCCACTATTTCCAGCAGCTACTTTCACATCACCGAAAGGAGACCAAGAGCCATCTGCATGACGAATTGTGTGCCATAGATTACCATCACTGGTTACAGCGCATACCTGTAGCTTACCATCACCCTCTGCACAACTCACATTTACAAAATTGCCACTATTTCCAGCAGCTACTTTCACATCACCGAAAGGAGACCAAGAGCCA
>NZ_JAUBRB010000077.1:18378-25057 GCF_036701585.1 Microcoleus sp. POL10_C6
TCTGCATGACGAATTGTGTGCCATAGATTACCATCACTGGTTACAGCGCATACCTGTAGCTTACCATCACCCCCTGCACAACTCATATTTACAAAATTGCCACGATTTCCAGCAGCTACTTTCACATCAACGAAAGGAGACCAAGAGCCATCTGCCTGACGAATTGTGTGCCACAAGCTGCCTGAACTGTTAATAGCACATAGGTGAATTACATCGCTGATTCCTTGGAGAGCTACATCGGTAATAAAACCACGATCTCCAGTCTGTCCTTCAACATCTCCAAATGATGACCAACTTCCACTGGGAAAACGAATTGAGTGCCACAATTTTCCATCTGATGTTGTGCCTGAAATATGTAGGAGGCTGCCCTTCTCTTGATACGCTAATACTGTGGGTAAAGGGGTTCCTCGCGGAATATTGTCTAGTTCATTATCAGGGATAATAACGACATCTTCCCACTTATAACCTCTAGCTTCAAAGGTAGCAGGATCCGGAATCGATCGACGCTTGCCCGACTCCATGACACAAATTTCCGGGCTGCTTCCTTTGAGCAAAGCTCCATCCCGCCCACCACTTAGCGGCGCTCCTAACGGAATATTGTTTAGCTCATCATCAGGGATAGCTTTCACATCTTCCCATTTAAAACCGTTAATTTTAAAGGTAGCAGGATCAGTAATCCCTCGGCGCTTGCCCGACTCCATGACATAAATTGTTGGGGAACTTCCTTGGAGTAAAACTCCATCCTTCAACAATGCGATTGGAAATAGACGTAGCCCCAAAGGAATATTTGCTAAGTCCGAGTCAGAGATAATGATAACCGCATCCCACTTATAACCTCTAGCTTCAAAGGTAGCAGGATCCGGAATCGATCGACGCTTGCCCGACTCCATGACATAAATTTCCGGGCGACTTCCTTTGATCAAAGCTCCCTCTTTTATTGAGGGTACACCTTGGTAGTTATAGGTGAAAGTCTGTACCCAACTTTTTACGTCATTAGTAATTCCGCGAGTGTAGTCAAAGTTCCACTGTATTCTTACACGAATCTCAAGAATCGGAGGTTTGCCTTTGGGAACTTTAACAATTAGAGCTGGTTTCCAAGTATAACCAGCCGCAGAAGCTGGAAAAGGGTCTGCTGGTATGCCAGGACTTTTAAAACTTATACATGGCAATTTACAGCGCCAAGTTACACCGTTTTCCAAACGACTGGCTAAAAAACTAACATCTGGACTTGCAAAGCTCACACCCCAAGAAGCATTAATTCCTGCTGTACCAGTTGGTTCATCGCCTTTAAAGCCTCCCTGCAACCCTGCTCCTATACTAAAGCTGGTCGTATTTGTACCAACAGTTGAGTCAGGGCCGTATTGGTACACTGTACTCGATTCGGTTAGACAAGTAACTACCAGATCCATCTCTGTAGCATAGTAACCTACAGAGAACACATTGTTTTTCGATGTAGTAACACCATGCGTCATCGACCCCACAAATGCGTAGTAGTCGTAGGAAGGATCATTTCCTGTCAACTTATAGGGCAGAAAGTGGATATATCCGTACAAACGTTGATCTGATGTATTAACAGTTCCCCAGCCAATGTCTGAACGACCATTAAGTGTGATTTGTTGAGTAAAATCTTTGCCACCAGTTTCCCAGGCACCTGCAGGAAGTTTATTTTCTTCGTTGCTCATTTTGTATTCCTTTTATTTGTCCAGTGTGTAGTAGAATGAAGTCCGAAAGTAAAAAAGCTGCTTTACATCTATTGGGTTTAGAGGAAGCAGTGAATCTTTTTACCAAGAAGTTAAGTCTCAACCATTAAAAATTAAATTTTTCATAGCACGAGAAGTTAACATCCTGGCTTGATTCTGCTATTAGAACGATTTCAGAAATAAACTTGTGATTTTTTTGAGTTTGAGGCTTTTTTCCCTAAATAGATGCACCCAATAAACAAACCCTCAAACCTAAAAACCCTTTCAAACCACAACCTACAAACCTTCCAACCCTTCCTTAACCTCCCCGCGAGCCGGGTAAAACAAATGCTGACTCAGAGCATTTCGATAATTCTGCACAGCACCCACCACATCCCCCAAGCCCGACAACGCTCTACCACTCCAGTAATGTCCAACACCGGGATTAAAATTCATCAATTCCAGAGCGCAAACGCACCCCTTCTCCAACCAACCCCGACACTTCTCCTCCTCACCCAGAACCCCATAACTCTCACCCAACCACACCGCCGCAGGTACAGATTGCAAGCAACCCCCCCTTTCTAATAACAACAGCCAACCTTGCTCCAACACCTCCACCGCCTCCCGGTGTCGCCCCGCCAGCGCCAACACCCGCCCATGTCGGAACCAAGCATCAGCTAACTGCGGCTGTAGCTGCATTCCCCGCGCCGACAACGCACATCCACGCTCCATCTCTTGAAAATGTTCCACCAGCACCCGTCCCGCCGTCGCCCAGACACTCCAGCGCTCTGGAAACCGCGCCAACATCTCTTCTACCAAAGGTTGTAGCTCCTCTCCTCTCCCCGCCACAGGTAAAATTTCGCACAACGCCCGATAAATTTCCCCATCATTGGGATACAACCGATATGCCTTCAGCATCGCTTCCGCCGCCGCCATAGAATTCCCGGTGCGGAATAGACATCGCCCATAGAAATACCAGCCACCCAGATTAAGCGGATGCTGTTCGACAAACTGCTGCAAAACAGCCACCCCTTTTTTCCACTCCCCTCGAAACAAGTGGTACTGCGCCAGCGAATCATGAACATAAGCAGCATTGGGAGCAATTCGCAGCATCGTTTGAATCATTTGCTTTGTCCGCTTACCTTCCTCACCCCCAACTAATCCCGTACCACAGCGACTATCCGCCAGCAGTTTCAGACTCCGCAAATCCTGGGGAAACACCTCCAGCACTCGCTGCAAACGTTGTTCCGCTTCCTGCAAGTTCCCCAACATCATCAGCGCATCATAGCTGTGACTATTAGCTACAACGTCATTCGGATTGAGTTGCAAAACCGTATCAAAAGCTTGCAACGCTGCAATGGGAGCCTCTTTTTCCAAATAAATCAATCCCAGAGCCAGCCAGTGAGCCGTATTCTCTGGTTCTAGCAATGTTGCTTGTTCAAAAGACATCGCCGCCTGCTCAATACAACGGCGACACACTGCAATTAATCCATTAATATGATGTCCGACTGCTTCGTTCTCAGATAAACTTTTAGCCGTTTCATAAACTGCAATTGCTTCAGTCTCTTTCCCCATTAACTGCAATATTTTTCCCAAGAGCAATTTCACATCAATTAATTGAGGTTGCCGTTGTAGCACTTGGCGATATTCTTCCACTGCTTGCTGCCAGTTGCCCATTGCATATAGCAGTTCGGCTAATTCCCTTCGTTTCTTCCATCCAGTCGGATACTTTTGTACGTATTTAGTTAATGTTTTAAGCTTGATATCTTGCCTGGTGAGTTTCTCATCTAAAACTAGATAAGCATTCATTTCCACCCCGGTAAGCTGATTAAGCTGTACCAGGCAAGTAGCAGTGACTCTAGACATATTGGAGTAAACCTATTATAGTTAATGGCTTTTAAATGCACCCCAATATCTGCAACACTTTCCTTTTAAGGTATGTTGTTGCGAGTTAGCGCTCTTATCTGAGTTTTCATAAGAGCGCTAAAACGCAACAACGTACCAAACTCGCCCCTACAATCAGACTTGAAAAGCTCTGTATTCTGTAATATTTCGGAATTATTTCCAACTCAAAAGGCTGGATGAGCTATATCTCGTATGTAGCAGTGAATCAAGATAAGTAGTTGTTACCTTATAATCAATTGGCTGTTGCACATACTCTTCTACCCTCCACATTTCACATCCGGATGTTTTCGGTTCATGCGAGTTCGGTTCCTCGACTTCTGCCGTATCCAAACCTAAACGATAATTGTGCAACTGCTTTTGCAGAATCTCTCGTGCCAGTTGGATGCGTTTACGCACATTATTCTCAGAAAGAGCCAATTTTTGGGCAATATCTCGGTAAGGCATCTCCTCATACCACCGCAAAATGGAAGGGTCTCGCAGTTTGGCAGGTAGACTATTAATAGCACGGCGTATGTGTTGGGTCGTTTCCTGACGGAGCATGGCAGCTTCGGGTGATTCGCTGCTACCAGCAATTCCCTCATCTTCTGAAATATTTTCAATGTTCTCGACACCCTTTGCACCTTTCTTGCGTTCTCGATATATATCGATGCAGATATTATGAGTTAGTCGAGCCAGCCAAGCTTTAGGATAAGTAATTGTGCCAGCGAAAGAAGGCATTTTCTCCCAGGCTTTTTGCCTTGCTCGACTCAGTGCTTCTTCTGCCTCTACCCGATCGCCTCCCATCCATGTTTGACAGCAACGGTAGAGATAATCTTGATGCCATATCCATAACTGCCAGAACGCCCTTTTGTCGCCTTGAGACAGGCATTTTAATAGGAGTTGCTCGTCTAATTTTGTCTCACTTGTGGCTTTTTGAGCGATCAGGGAACGAAATCTGTGGATAGTTACATTCGTTGTTACATTCTCTGTCAAGCTTTCTTTATCTAGCATCAAGTTGTTCCTTCACTAAGACAGCCATTGGCTGAACAAGCTTAAAGTCCAGTCTGCCTCTTGTCCTCGCTGTAAACAATCGCAGTTTTGGCAGTTAAGATCCGAAGTTAAGGATTTTTCCTCCTCAAATCCCCAGCCAATACTACTCGTATGGGTGTAAAAGCGGGAAAATTTAGTGGCTACCATTCTATGGCGGGACAATAAACTTCTTTGGAGAAAGGGGTCTATAACCAAAATGTCCCGTTTTAGCTTGGTAGCCAATTTAGCCACCTCATGAGCCAAACTTGCTAAAATTCAGAAAAATTTCCTACAATCATGGAAAATACTCTCTTATTTCGGTTGTTTAGCTTAACTAACGGCTGTTAAGTTATCTAGTTTTTTAAGTTCTAGGCTAATACAGTAGGATTGCAGACGATTTCCGGTGCAAACGAGAGGGATTGAAAGCATTTCCTCTATTTTTTCAATTTAATAGTTAAATGTACAGTACCTTAACTTGAATAACCCCATGTATCAGCCTAAATACAGACGCAGGCGCGGTGTCATCCTTACCCCTCAAGGATCGAGCAAACTTCAGAAAGCGAAATCTGAGGCGGAATTTAAAGAAAACTGTGGCTACCGGTACACTCTTGAAAAGTTGAGCGATCGCACAGGCTTAGCTGTAGATACCTTGCTCCGGGTCAATAATGGCTCTACTACCGTTGATAAGCAAACCCTCAAGCGCTATTTCAGGGCTTTTAATCTAATTTTGGAGCCATCTGATTATTCTTGGCCAGAAACTCAGATTAAAGAAGTTGAACCCGATCGTGTAGATGTAAAGCCAGAATTACCGGGGGGTCAAGTACCTCTCGATTCGGCGTTTTATGTAGAACGCCCTCCCATTGAATCTCGCACCTGCGAAGCGATTTTGCAACCTGGTGCCTTAATACGCATCAAAGCTCCCCAACTAATGGGTAAAACTTCCTTGATGGCAAGAATCCTGGAACGGGGGAGAAAAGAGGGCTATCAAACAGTGGTGTTGAATCTCAAGCTGGCTGATGAAAAAGTATTCACCAATCTGAATCGATTCTTGCAATGGTTTTGTGCTTGCGTGAGTCGGAGCTTGAAGCTACCGAACAAACTAGCAGACTATTGGGATGAGATGTTTGGTAGCAACTATAACACCACCGATTATTTTGAGAATTATTTATTAGCTCAAATCGATTCACCGCTGGTACTCGCCTTAGATGATGTCGATCGCCTTTTCACTCACCACGAAATTGCCTCTGACTTTTTTGGTTTGCTGCGAGCTTGGTACGAAAAAGGCAAGTATGGCGATCGCAGTAGTAATATCTGGCAGAAACTTCGGTTAGTAGTAGTACACTCGACAGAAGTTTATATTCCCCTCAATATCAATCAATCCCCATTTAATCTAGGGCTGTCAGTTGAAATACCTGATTTTACCAGCGCTCAAGTGCAAGATTTAGCACTTCGGCATGGATTGAATTTGCCAATACAGGATGTAGAGAAACTAATACATTTTGTGGGTGGAAATCCCCATTTAATCCGATTGGCTTTATATCATATTTGGGCGCAGGATATCTCGCAGGAACAAATGTGGCAAATAGCACAAGTGTGGAAGATTGTCACAAAACTTTACATTATTCCCTATATTCCTCCTCTACACCCTAATCTTATCCGGTAAAAATCCGCTTCTAGAAATCGAACCGGATACCTGTTTCTACATCCAGAATTAAGCTTTAGTCAGAAGCAAAAATTTTGAGTTAGAAACAGACCCGCCGGATTTTGGTGTAGAGTCTGACTACACAAATTATTATCTAAATAAGTTCACAATCTATTCTTCCCTTGGCGTTCCCGAACTTTGGAGATAGCGCGGGCAAACCTTAGAACTATATCAGCTTGTAGAGGGAAAATACGATCGTGCTGCTCAAAGTTTAGCTTTTCCATTTTTGGCGATCGCAGAAGTACCCGGATTTATTAAACAAAGCAGGGCGATCGGACAAATAGCAGCCGTCAGTTGGTTTCCGACAATAATTAGGGTTTGCTGAATAATTGATCGCAGACCACTAGCAGGAGCGATCGATATATTCAAGGTGAGTTAAATATAA
>NZ_JAUBRB010000078.1:0-24518 GCF_036701585.1 Microcoleus sp. POL10_C6
TTGTCGGTGCTTGTGACCCACTCACAAAAGCGTTCCCAGACGTTGGCGCTTTCGCGCTGCTGTAAGGTTGTTGTCATTTGTTTATGATTGCTTTATTTGGTTGTCAATGTTCGGATGATGTTTATATTATTAACGGTGTTGTTAAGGTTTGTAAAGGGGTTGAGCGACAGTTAAACTGATGAGTGTGATTAGGAAAGCTGATGAAAGGAGAGAGATGACCGTAGCTTGCGGGGCCCGACGCCATCGCCAGAAGTTTTGTTAAGAAAGTTGAGGGTTTTGCTTTCTGTGGGTCCGCTCGTGATACCTTTCTAAAACCTGAAAGCGGGAAAGTCCGGTGCAATTCCGGCGCTGTGCCGCAACTGTAAAAGTCAGAATGCCGATTTCGGGGGCGCTTTGTGGGCGTTTACTTTTGGATTCCCTGCGTAGCACGGGGAGGAGATTATTTGTTAGCTTTGACTGATTTGCCGACTTGTCCGGGTTTATTTTACGGTTCCCAAGCCCGAGACGGAGTTTTATCGAGAATGCGGATTCCGGGGGGAATTTTAAACGCGCAGCAGTGTCGGACGATCGCCGATTTGGCTGATCAATACAGTACCGGCTGTTTGCAAGTGACAAATCGGGCAAATTTACAAATCCGAGAAGTGAACTCGGAAATTGCCCCGGAAGTCTGGAACCGCTTTCAGGAATTGGGGATAGCGTCTCGCCACGTTGAAGTTGACCCGATTCGCAATATTATGGCAAGCCCGACAGCAGGGATCGATCGCCAGCAGTTACTGGATACTCGCCCGCTAGTCAAAGCTTGGGATGATTACCTGCAAACACATTCCGAGTTGTCGGAACTTTCGCCTAAGTTCAGTATTGGCTTCGACGGCGGGGAATCGGTTTCGATCCAGGCTTTACGCAACGATATTTTATTAGCTGCAGAAGGGCTTTCAACCCAATCAGAAATCTTTTTTCGGCTGCATTTAAACGGCGATACAGGAATTTTAATCCAAGAATCGCAATGTATTTCAGTATTAGCCGCCCTCGCTAACACCTACCTTGAATACACCAAAAATCGACCTCGAATTGATGGCAAAAAACCGCGTTTGCGTCACCTGCTGGCAGATTGGGGCGCTGAAAGTTATCTGGAAAAGGTACAGCAGAATTTACCATTTTTATGGCAATTCACATCTGGCACTTTTCCCAAAAACAGGCAAGATGCCTGTTCCACAAAGAGTGAATTTCCTTGTGGGGTGGGCATCTTGCCCGCCCGTTTGATCGACTCATCTGCAAGGGGGATCGAACAATCCCGACATCTCGGCATTCATCCTCAACGACAGTCCGGTTTCTCCTACATGGGAATTGCACTGCCTCTCGGTAGGCTAGAATCAAAGCAACTGCGGAATTTGGCAAATTTAGCCCCAAATCTAGCCAGCGGTACCCTGAGACTTACGCCGTGGCAAAATCTGTTGATTTCTGATATCCCCAACTCCCAGCTTTTTGAGATAAAACAGCAAATCGCCGCTTTGGGATTGCACTCGTCGGCGACTCGCCTAGATTCGTGCTTGGTGGCTTGTGCAGGCAGCAGTGGCTGTGCGTCGGCGGCGACAGATACTCAAAGTCACGCCCTAAAAATGGTGAGGGATTTAGCGCAAAAATTGACGATCGATCAACCGATTAACATTCATTTCAGCGGTTGCCAAAAGTCCTGCGCCCAGCACCGGCCAATTGATATCACGCTGGTGGGAATTCAGATTGAGCTAGGAGACGAAACGCTCGAAGGTTACGACATTTATGCGGGTAGAAAAGATTTGCCGTTCGGACGACCAATTTTTCCGGCGGTGAGTGCGATCGAGATGCCCCGTGCGATCGAGCGAATGTTGCGAGTGTATCAGCGGTTTCGAGAGCCTTTGGAGTCATTTGGTGAGTTTGTTGATCGGCAGACGATCGACCAATTGCAGGAGTTGTTGAGCACCGAAAATCGGAATTTAAAGTGAAAAAAGCTCCCATTAAAAATGACAATTTTTAAGTATTTCTCTTCCTATCTCTCTGGATCTTTCTTCCTTCGCGTCCTACCCTACGGGAACGGCTTCGCCGAACGCGCCTTCGCGGTTCATTCAAAAAATCTATTTCACAAATCCCACAAAATTCCCATAGCAGTTTTAAACAATGATTGACTACATTCGAGACGGAACAGAAATCTACATTAAATCCTTCGCCACAATTCGAGCCGAAGCAGATTTGTCAAGCTTGCCGCCCGATTTAGAATCGGTAGCCGTGCGACTAATTCACAGTTGTGGCATGACCGATATTGTTACAGATTTAGCAGCTTCCCCCGGTGCAGCCACCGCGGGACACAACGCCCTCGTCGCAGGTGCGCCTATTCTCTGCGATGCGCGGATGGTGGCCGAAGGCATCACTCGCAAACGCCTTCCCGCTGACAATCCGGTGATTTGCACCCTCTGGCATTCCGAAATCCCGGAGTTGGCACGGCAAATGGGAAATACTCGATCTGCGGCGGCCCTGGATTTATGGCTGGACAACTTGCAGGGTGCGGTTGTGGCAATTGGCAATGCCCCGACTGCTTTGTTCCGACTACTGGAAATGCTGGATGCCGGAGCACCTAAACCGGCTTTAATTCTGGGTTTCCCGGTAGGATTTGTGGGGGCTGCCGAATCCAAAGCCGAACTGGCCGCCAACAGTCGGGGAGTGCCATTTATTACGTTGCACGGGCGGCGCGGTGGCAGTGCAATGGCAACGGCGGCTGTGAATGCGTTAGCGAAAAAGGATGAATTATGACTAAGGCTACTGGTAAATTGTACGGTTTGGGTATTGGCCCTGGCGATCCAGAGTTGATTACTTTGAAAGCTTATCGGATTTTGCAATCGGTGCCGGTGATTGCCTATCCGGCGATGGAAAATGGTAAGGTACTGGCGCGGGCGATCGTCGCAGATTATCTGCGCCCGGAGCAAATTGAGATTCCCATGCCGCTGCCTTTTAGTCCGACGCGATCGTCTCAACCTTATTATGATATTGCTGCCGATAAAATTGCCGCACATCTGAGCGAGGGACAGGATGTTGCCGTGCTATGTGAGGGCGAACCTTTTCTCTACGGCTCATTTATGTATTTATTCAACCGTTTGTCGGGGAGATTTACGACGGAAGTTGTGCCGGGAATTTCTTCGACAATGGCTAGTGCGGCTGCGTTGGGAGTGCCACTAACTTATCGTAACGATGTGTTAAGTATTATGCCTGCGACGCTGGATGCTGAGGTTTTGCGCGATCGACTGGCGGTTGTTGATGCTGCTGTGATTATTAAGCTGGGCCGACATTTTGCGAAAGTCCGGGACGTGCTGATTGAGTTGGGACAGTTCGATCGAGCACTGTATATAGAACGCGCAACTATGCCGAATCAGCGAATTCGGGCGATCGCAGATGTCGATCCCGCTGAAGTTCCCTATTGGGCTCTCATTATGATCCCCAGCCAGCAAAAGTCTGTATCTTAATATTTCCATGCCTGAAGGCGACGCGCTTCCAGGCTTTACCTACTTTTTTGTGCATTCTTACCTCTTTATCCAGTTTTCTTTCTATTGATAAGTTAACTTTATACTTATTATCAGTTAATCTGTTGTTAAAAAACTTTACAAACCTGAGAATATGCTTTATGTTTATTTACATGGCGGAACACAAAGCCGTCACGAACATTGACAACCAAATAAAGCAATCATAAACAAATGACAACAACCTTACAGCAGCGCGAAAGCGCCAATGTCTGGGAACGCTTTTGTGAGTGGGTAACATCAACCGACAACCGCATTTATGTAGGTTGGTTCGGAGTCTTGATGATTCCTACCTTGCTCAGCGCCACCATCTGCTACATCATCGCCTTCATCGCTGCCCCTCCAGTGGACATCGACGGCATCCGTGAACCAGTAGCAGGTTCCTTGATGTACGGTAACAACATCATCACAGGTGCTGTTGTTCCTTCATCTAATGCAATTGGCTTGCACTTCTACCCAATCTGGGAAGCAGCTTCCTTAGATGAGTGGTTGTACAACGGCGGCCCTTACCAATTGGTAATTTTCCACTTCCTCATTGGCGTTTTCTGCTACATGGGTCGTGAATGGGAATTGTCCTACCGCTTAGGTATGCGTCCTTGGATCTGCGTCGCTTACTCTGCACCAGTTGCAGCAGCAACCGCAGTATTCTTGATCTACCCAATTGGACAAGGTTCTTTCTCTGACGGTATGCCCTTGGGTATCTCCGGCACATTCAACTTCATGATCGTGTTCCAAGCCGAGCACAACATCCTGATGCACCCGTTCCACATGTTGGGAGTTGCTGGTGTCTTCGGTGGTAGCTTGTTCTCCGCCATGCACGGTTCTCTCGTTACTTCTTCCTTGGTTCGTGAAACAACCGAAACCGAATCGCAAAACTACGGTTACAAATTCGGTCAAGAAGAAGAAACCTACAACATCGTTGCAGCCCACGGCTACTTCGGTCGTTTGATTTTCCAATACGCTTCCTTCAACAACAGCCGTTCTTTGCACTTCTTGTTAGGTGCATGGCCAGTAGTCGGCATCTGGTTTACCGCTTTGGGTATCTCCACGATGGCTTTCAACTTGAACGGTTTCAACTTCAACCAATCGATTATCGACTCGCAAGGTCGTGTCATCAACACTTGGGCTGATGTCATCAACCGCGCTAACTTGGGTATGGAAGTAATGCACGAGCGCAATGCTCACAACTTCCCGCTTGACTTGGCTGCAGGTGTTACCACTCCCGTAGCTTTGGTTGCTCCTTCTATCAATGGCTAAGTTTTAGTCTGAGATAACAAAAAGCGCTCCTAGTAATAGGGGCGCTTTTTGTTTGGGGAAAAAAGGTTTTTAAAGTTATCCTTCTATGAAAAAACTAAGTTATATTAAATCGGCTTCAGTAGTTGTCATTCTGAGTCCTGAATGAACTGAAGAATCTCGCCCTTTCGGCAACGCGCTGACTTCGTTGCGCTTGACTCATGACAAGTAAGCGTTTGGAGTCAAGCGCTCGCGCGGACATGATATGAGCAACGGCTAATCAAAAAAAAGAATAGCCAGAACTCCGCAGGAGTTAAAGTGCTGCGGGGATCTCAGGCGCGATCGCATTTTAGGTTGAGTTAATTTGATTTACTTAATAGCCGATCGCCCAATCTAAAAATTAAAAGGTAAAAAATTAATTTTTTACCTTTTAACTCTCGATTTTCAAATTGCCCGTTACTGAACAAACTTCTTGAATGCCAGAGTCACGTTGTGGCCGCCAAATCCAAAGGAATTCGACAGCGCCACATCAACTTTTAGAGCGCGGCTTGTATGAGGAACATAGTCCAAATCGCACTCAGGATCGGGATTTTCCAGATTAATTGTCGGCGGGATTTTGTCATTGGCGATCGCCATTACCGTCGCCACCGCCTCAATTCCCCCAGAACCGCCCAAAAGATGGCCGGTCATCGACTTGGTAGAACTAATTGCTACTTTGTAAGCATGGTCTCCCAAAGTCTTTTTAATCGCTTTCGTTTCCGTAGAATCGTTGGGAAGCGTGCTCGTGCCGTGAGCGTTGATATAGCTCACCATATCCGGCGTCAAACCCCCATCCTTGAGCGCTAAAGCCATCGCCCGCGACGCACCTTCCCCCCCCGGTACCGGAGAAGTCATGTGATACGCATCGCAAGTTAAACCGTAGCCGACGATTTCTGCGTAAATCTTCGCGCCACGCGCCAGAGCGTGTTCCATTTCTTCTAGAATCAGAATGCCAGCACCTTCGCCGACGACAAAACCATCACGATCGCGATCGAACGGACGAGAAGCATGAGTCGGGTCATCATTGCGAGTCGAAAGCGCTCTCGCCGCAGCAAAACCCGCCACGCACAAAGGTGTCACCGCAGCTTCCGTACCACCGCAAATCATGGCTTGCGCGTAACCCCCCTGAACTAGGCGAAACGCATCACCCACGGCATTTGACCCGGCAGCGCAGGCCGTCACCGTGCAAGAGTTCGGCCCCTTAGCACCCGTTTGAATTGCCGTCAGACCCGCGGCCATATTCGCAATCATCATGGGGATCATAAACGGGCTGCATCGATCGGGGCCGCGAGTCAGATATATCTCTTGCTGATCTTCCAAAACCTTTAAGCCACCAATGCCAGTGCCAAGAATGACACCCACCTGTTCTGCGTTCAGGTCATTAATCTCCAACTTTGCATCAGCAACAGCTTGTTTGCTCGCTGACACCCCAAATTGAGCAAAGCGATCCATCCGCTTTGCTTCCTTGCGCTCTAAATAGTCGTGTGGGTCGAAACCCTTCACCTCTGCGGCAAAGCGGCAGTCGTGCCGCGACGGGTCGAATAAGGTGATCGGGCCTATACCATTCTTCCCGGCAAGCAACCCGTCCCAATATTCGGACAAGGTATTGCCGATCGGTGTAATCGCGCCGAGACCTGTGATAACAACGCGCTTACGCTCTAAATTTGTCATGATTTCAGTTTCAAAAAATTAAACACCCAGAACGCAGAACTAAAGAGGAGTTTCCAGTTTTATAACTTCTCTCCTCTTAGGGGAAAAGACAGGTATTTTATGCTTTTGGAGCTGCAAGTTGGCTGCTGATGTAATCTACACAAGCTTGAACCGTAGTAATTCCTTCGGCTGCTTCGTCGGGAATTTCAATATCAAACTCTTCTTCCAAAGCCATTACCAGCTCTACTGTATCTAAGGAATCTGCTCCTAAATCATTAGCAAAGTTGGCTTCCGGCTTGACTTCGCTCAGCTCGACTTCCAGTTGCTCTTTCACAATTTTCTGGACTCTAGCAAAAATGTCGTCTTGGCTCATAACATCGTGTCCTCATTGGTTGCTGCGTATCTAATCTTATCCGAAAGGGGGATCTGCAGGACAAAGGCTGGCCGCTTTTCTAAGTGACACGGGCCAGGGACAATTGGGACACGGACGATCGCAGCAACTCTAGGACTCAGGCAAAAAAACCCAATAGCCCAAAATCAATCATCTCGTTTAGCCACCTGATAACGTTGAGGAAGCGGATTTTTGGTCGATGGTGCGTCAGTCATCAACTCAAAATGCTTGAGAAAAGCTGACAATTGGCTCTTAGCTAGGCGGTGATCGGTTAATTATAAAGAGGGAAAACTAAGCAGGAAGCCTCCCGACTTCGATCGCTCAAGTTTCTTTTCCCGAACCTTGTGTCCCCAGCAGAAACGATTATGCCATCCCAAAATCTGAAATATGCTTATTTTCCCGGTTGCGTTGCCCAAGGGGCGGCCCGCGAACTTTACCTGTCTACAATGGCGCTGACTCAAGCGTTGGGGATTGAACTGGTGGAACTAAAGAAAGCTTCCTGCTGCGGTTCTGGCACTTTCAAGGAAGATTCGCAGTTACTCGAAGATACTGTCAACGCCCGCAATATTGCTTTGGCTGAGGAACTGAATCTGCCTTTGCTGACGCATTGCAGCACTTGTCAAGGGGTCATCGGTCATGTGGACGATCGCCTCAAGGAATCTCAGAAAACCGATCCTAACTACATAGAAAAAGTCAACGGTTTACTGGAAAAACAAGGCTGTTCGCCTTATCAAGGCAGTACCGAGGTGAAACATCTGTTGTGGGCGATCGTTGCAGATTACGGTTTGGAGGAAGTGCAGAAGCGAGTCACCCGAAAGCTTTCGGGCTTGAAGTGCGCGTCTTTTTACGGGTGCTATCTGCTGCGAGCTCAGGATAAGCTGCTTTACGATGACCCCCACCAACCGGAATCGATGGAAAATGTGTTTCGGGCGATCGGGGCAACTCCGGTTTACTATCGAGGGCGGACGCAGTGCTGTGGCTGGCCGTTGGCCAGTTATGCCACTAACCAATCTTTTCAGATGGCAGGCAAACATATTCAAGATGCTCTTGACAATGGCGCTGATTGTATGGTAACGCCTTGTCCGCTTTGTCATTTAAATTTGGATTCGCGGCAGCCGGAGGTGGAAAAAGTAATCGGGCGCAAATTGGGTTTGCCGGTGCTGCATTTACCGCAGTTGGTAGCTTTGGCTTTGGGTGTGGAGCCGAAAAAACTAGGACTCGATCGACATATTGTTTCAACTAAGCCCGTGTTAGAAAAATTAGGCTTGTAGTCGATCTATTTGCAGCAGTTTGCAGCAAGCCCTAATTATCAAAAATTTTGCAACAGTTGGTATAGGGGCTAGTTCACCCAAATCCTTGCTAAAAGCCAAAATATCAAACAACAAGTCCTTACAACTGTTGCACAACTTTGGGAAATTGGCATAAAGACTTGAGTTTTTTCTCAAATCAAATCCGGTTAGATCGGAATTATACAGAGCCCGCGAGCCGAAAGCTCGATCGGGCTCATACATTTTTGAGTCAATAGAAGATACAGACCCAAAAAACAGTATACTATTATACAAAATAGTTTTTAAGACTTCCTAACTGCCTAGTTAGGGACAAGGAATAAGCAATGAAACGAAACCCAGTAAATCTCACACGTTCGGTATTCCTATGGGCAATGCTAGGAATCATTTGTGGTTTGTTTGGTGCAAGTTATTGGATATTTTTGTCTTACATGATGGTGGGATTTGAATATTTTAGTGGACATTCTCTACTAATCATCATGCCGCTTGCGGGTTTGCTCATCGGTTTGCTCATTCATTGGCTGGGAAATCCTGGCGAAATAGGGTTGATTATTGACAATATTCATCTCAATGGTGGGCGGTTACCAATGAACGAGAATCCTTCTATGATTCTGTCGTCGCTAATCAGTATTGCAAGTGGAGGCAGTGCTGGTCCAGAAGCACCAATGGTGCAAGTAACAGGTTCAATTGGTACGTGGTTAGCCGATCGCTTTCAATTGAGCGGAGAGGCACTACGAACTTTGAGTATTGCTGGCATGGCATCTGGTTTTACAGTTTTGTTCGGCGCTCCATTGGGTGGTACTTTTTTTGCTTTAGAAATTCTCCATCATCAGAATGTTGTGGAGTATTTTGAAGCAATATTGCCTGCGGTCGTGGCAAGTTGTGCAAGTTACACCATTTTTGTAGCAATTACCCAGCTTGGCATTGGCCCTACGTGGCATTTTCCTCAATACAATGTGGACAGCCTTTATGACTTTGGCGCCGCGATTGCTTATGGAATCGTAGGTGCGATCGTGGGGTGGCTTTTTATCGCTGTATTTCGCAGTGTTGGTCGCTTGTTTGATTCGATACGCGGTCCAATCTATGTGCGAACTACTTTAGCCGGGCTAGGACTTGGCGTTTTATCAGCTTTGTTTCCACTCACTCGTTTCTTTGGTGAACATCAAATTGAAAAAATTGTTGAGGGAAACTTTTCTTTGGGAGTTCTCTTAACTTTAGTTATTGCTAAAGTGTTTGCCATAAGTACGACCGTAAATGGAGGCTGGCGGGGGGGGATTATCATCCCACTGTTTTTTATAGGAGCCTGTTTAGGAAAGGCTATCGCTATCATTAATCCCGCCTCCAACGAGACTTTGGCAATGATTTGTGTAATTGCTGCTCTGAATTCAACAGTTACTCGAACTCCAATTAGTACAACTCTGCTACTCGCCAAGTTGACAGGATTTAGCACTTTTACACCGATTCTCTTCGCTAGTCTCGTGGGTTTCTTCTTGGCTCCCCGATCTCCCTTCATTACCTCACAGCGTAAAGTTGATTAACAAACGGCTAGAATTCCTCTAATAGCTCGGTGTACCGGCGAAAAATACGTGCATTTTGCGAGTGTCGAGTCTAAAGGCTTCTGCCATTACAACTGCACCAATGGCATCAAACAACATCTAGCCGTTGATACCAGTCAGCTTGCCGTTTTTTATCCATTGCACAAAAGCCAGTGTGTCCGATGACTGTGGCTTGATTTAAATGTTGAGTCACAACCTCGATTATTTTCACACTCGGGCCCGTCAATATTCCGAAGATTACCATTCTGCAAGGGTAAGGGGTATCACCCGGATAAGATCATCGCAGTTTGGTCAAGAACTTTGAACCCACTCTCACCAATCCTACTGCCAAACTCAATTTGTATTTAATCAGGCTGATGCTCAAACGGTTGGCGAATCATAGAGATCCCAAAAGGGTTCCATAAGACTCCCATGGTGAATAACTGTGAAGTTTTGTCGCTTTTTCGCGAAGTGCTTCCAGGCACTGCGGTAGACTAACCTTTAATTCTCTGTGCAGGCTATAGCGGTGTCACCTCGCCGTCAAATCTGTTCACTTGCAGAGCCAGCAAATTTTTAGTGACTCGTTGGGAGCCTTTATTCAATGTCTCATTCAGTCAAAATTTACGATACTTGCATCGGCTGCACTCAATGCGTCCGCGCTTGTCCGACTGACGTTTTGGAGATGGTGCCCTGGGATGGCTGCAAAGCAGCTCAGATTGCCTCATCTCCCCGCACCGAAGACTGTGTAGGCTGCAAGCGGTGCGAAACTGCTTGCCCCACCGATTTTCTGAGCATCCGGGTTTACCTGGGAGCAGAAACCACTCGCAGTATGGGTCTAGCCTACTAAATATCGATCGACACACCGATCGAATTACGGGTACAAAAGAGGGGGCGATTAAATTGCCCCCTCTTTTTTGTCGCGGAATCTGCATTCTGGGGCCGGAAGAAGGTAAAAATGATAAAACTTGAGTTTTATTGCGATCGCTAAGCAGGAGTAGTACGTTAAATGTGCGGAATCGTTGGCTATATCGGCACGCAAGCAGCAAGCGAGATTTTGCTAGCAGGATTAGAGAAACTAGAATACCGGGGCTACGATTCAGCGGGCCTCGCTACCATCTCCGAAGGAGAAATTACCTGCATCCGAGCCAAGGGCAAATTGCACAACCTCCGGGAAAAGCTAGCAGAGATAGACTCTCCGGCTCCCATCGGCATCGGACACACCCGCTGGGCAACTCACGGCAAACCAGAGGAATATAACGCTCACCCTCACCTGGATAATAGCGGGCGAATTGCGGTAGTTCAAAATGGAATTGTCGAAAATTATCGGGATTTGCGGCAAGAATTGAAAGCAAAGGGACATAACTTTGTCTCGGATACCGATACAGAAGTTATTCCTCATTTAATAGCTGAGTTTTTTGCAGAAGCAAAAAGGGAGAACGAAGAAGAAAAAGAGAAAAAACCCCAAAAAATTGCTGATTTGTCCTTTTTGGAAGTCGTTGCTAAGGTGGTAAATAGGTTAGAAGGAGCCTTTGCGATCGCCGTTATTTGCGCCGATTTCCCCGACGAAATAATTGTCGCCAGACAGCAAGCTCCTTTGGTGATTGGCTTTGGTGCAGGCGAATTTTTCTGCGCTTCCGACACGCCGGCATTAGTATCTCACACTCGCACTGTTTTATCTCTAGAGAATGGCGAATTGGCAAGGCTAACTCCGATGGGAGTGGAAGTTTACAGCTTTGCAGGAGAAAGGCTGAAAAAAAGCCCGCGCATCCTTGGTTGGAATCCGGTTTTAGTCGAAAAACAAGGCTTCAAACACTTCATGCACAAGGAGATTTACGAACAGCCCGCCGTAGTCCGAGCTTGTTTGGAGGCTTATTTAGACAGCGAGTGGCAGCCGGGAAATCCGCGCTCTCCCATCAACCTCAACTTGCCCAATGAACTTTGCGCCGATGTCGAACAAGTTTCGATTCTCGCCTGCGGAACGAGCTGGCACGCCTCGCTAATTGGCAAATATTTGTTGGAACAATTAGCTAATATTCCGACTGCGGTGCAGTACGCTTCTGAGTACCGCTACGCGCCCGCACCGCTGACAGCAAATACTTTAACTATTGGGGTAACTCAGTCGGGAGAAACGGCGGACACGCTGGCTGCTTTGGGGATGGAACAACAGCGCCGCGCGGGTTTTACTGATAAATTCCGGGCGAGAATGTTAGGCATTACTAACAGGACTGAAAGTTCGATCGCCCACATGATGCCGCACGTAATCAACACCCACGCTGGTATAGAAATCGGCGTTGCTGCGACTAAAACTTTTGTTACTCAGTTAATGGCATTCTATTTCTTAGCTTTGGATTTGGCGCACCAGCGGCAAACAATCAGCACTGAGAGATTGGCAGAAATTATTACTGGTTTGCGCCAGTTGCCGGCAGAAATTGAGAAGTTTTTGGAGATTCAAGAACAGTATGTGGAGGAATTGTCCCACCAGTTTACAGAAACCCAAGATTTTATCTTTTTGGGGCGGGGAATTAACTTTCCGATTGCTTTGGAAGGGGCGCTGAAACTGAAGGAAATTAGCTACATTCACGCCGAAGGATATCCCGCCGGAGAGATGAAACACGGCCCGATCGCCCTTTTGGATGCGAAAGTGCCTGTAGTGGCGATCGCCATGCCCGGAAGCGTCTACGAAAAGGTGCTTTCCAACGCTCAGGAAGCGAAGGCGCGTGACGCCCGTTTAATTGGCGTTACGCCCAAGCAAGGTGCGGCGGAAGCCGATATTTTTGACCACATTTTGCCGGTGCCTTTGGTGGATGAATTGTTGTCACCGATTGTGACAGTGATTCCGCTGCAATTGTTGGCTTATCACATTGCAGCCCGTCGGGGTTTGGATGTGGATCAGCCACGTAATTTGGCTAAGTCTGTGACGGTAGAATAAAGGAAGTCATTAGTCAGTAGTTGTTGTACAAGGAGAATAGTTAGATGAACTAAAGAATAGTTAGTTGAACTGGAGAATAATTAGCTAAACTGGGCAGAGAGGTTGGTAGCTCCCACATCTGTATAGAGGAAGCGATCCCTGCTGAGTATATTACTGGGCTGAACTTGCTACATCATGGCTACTAGCTTGCTCAGCCAGCGAGCAGAAATTCTGGTTCTACTCAGGAAATTGCTTCCTAATATATGCCCAGGTTCTAGTTCAACACTCTTCAGTAGGCGAAAAAGAGTTTACTGTCTGCTTTGATGCCAAGGGGGAAGATCAACATATGACAGATGCTGCTCTTGACGCAAATATAGACTCTCGTCCTATTTTTGATGTAGAAATTTCCCATTGTAGTAATCCAAGGAAAGTAGAAAGCTCGGTAAAAAGCTCACCGGATTTATAATAAATAGAATAACTCTTATAATTTTGGTTTTAATTTGTTAAATTTATAAAAAATATACTTATATTTTTTAGCAAATAGGATAGATCTAACTGCATACTTATGAATAAAAAACCTGTTTTTTTAAGAAAAAAATTTTTCTAATTCCTCTTCTTGTAAAGTGAATGGTAAACCAAAATATTTTTTTACGTATGCAGTCATTAAAATAACACTATTAAGAGATTTAGAAATACGATTATTAATAATTATTCTACCCTTCCATTTTGGGTTAGAGCGTGACCAATCAATCTGTCGTAACTTTTTTAACTGTGCTTCCCAATCTTTTGGATGAAGTGAAATTAAAGCTGCGCCTAAATGACCTAATGCAGCTAGAGTGATCGCATGACCATGAACATAGTCACGGCGTATAGTCCCTGAACTTACTTTATTCTGTAGAACTCTGTTCCAATCAGGAATATTGGCGCAAACGGCATTCCAGTAACGAATAGCTAGTTGAATTTGCTCCGTTAACTCATCATCTTCATGCTCCACTAAAAGTGCTTGAGTAGCATTCTTGATTGCACTTAACGTAAATAACTTTTGAGAACGCATTGGCAAACTGCTGCGTTCCACCTCTGTTAAGTAGTTGAATACTTTAACACCAGCCATCACAGCCTTAGCGATCACTGTGGGGCGATCGCGATAGCTCACCTGAAAGCTATCTAACTCATCTGGTTGAAATTGAATAATGCGATCGCTCAGATTACTATTTTTCTGGAAACGTTTGCTATTTACAGTTTGATAAAAAATTACTGGAATATAGCTTTCCGCCAATTCAGGTCGCTCTTGCAAGGCAAGTTTGATCGCATCAAGACGACGCTGACCCTCAGCAACAATCAAAGGAAAATCTGCCGAAACCGTTATCTGGCCTATATCTTGATTACCAGGCGTTTCATCAAGAGGCTGATAAGTTAGATCGCCATCAATGATGGCTACTATTGGCGCAAGTGCTTGGTAAATGGGACTACCCAGAACATATTGAGCATCGTCTGAAAGATAAGCTGGCTCAGGATTAGACTGAGTTCTCATTTCAGCAGGAATAAGCTCTTCATCAAATAAAAATACCTTCAAAATCGTGCTCACCTGACAACGAGTGATATAAAACTCTCGTCCCCCCTGAATCCCTCGAATAACACCAAAAACAAAGTTAAGGAATGAACTCATAGTTTACTTTCCAGTGAGGCACAGCCATCTGGGAGGCTTTTCCAACTTCTCGTGTAAAAAATCGCCATTGGCTTTAGTTCCACTTATCTACATTATTTGGTCTACCCCGATCTTCCCACATCGTTTTTCTGTATGTTATTTAAAACAAACAGAAGTATGTTATATTTGCCATAACCGATTGCAGGAGGCTGCTATGGCTAAACGCCAACGTGCTACCACCCAAAAAAGTATCCAGAACCGGATTCGCGAAGAGCGTGGACAAGGCCAAGGCTCTGAATATGTTCCTTGGCTATTAATTCAGGATGTTCCCTCTCAAGGTCTGGCAACCAGAATCAAGGGATGGAAGGCTCGCCGAGTTCATCATCTAATGAGTAATCAAGAGTTAAACTATTTCTACGTTCTGGAATGGTCGCCAATAGTTTGCGACATTCGAGAACAGTACCCACTACTGCCCTTGGAAGAGACATTAGCGATCGCGGAGCAGTGTGGCATAGCCCATCCCAAAGATCCAAAAACTCAAGAACCGATTGTCATGACTACTGACTTCTTGATCACAGCCCGCCAGAAAATTGGCACAATCGAGCAAGCACGAACCGTTAAATCATCTCAAGATTTGCAATCCCAGCGAACCCTGGAAAAGCTAGAGATAGAACGCCGTTACTGGCAGGAACGAAGTATTGACTGGGGTATTGTCACTGAAAGAGAAATTCCCGAAACACTGGCAAAGAATGTGGGTTGGCTACATCCTCTGTTTTCACCTGAAGACCTTTCTCCCCTCTCAAGCGTTGAAATTAATCGTATTGCTACAGCACTAACTTTAAAGATATCCAAGCATCATGTCTCGCTGAGTGATATCACTTCTGAGTGCGACGATCTATTGGGTTTGTCTCCTGGCATTAGCTTGTCCGTAGTGCGTTACCTAATCGCAAATCGACAATGGTTAGTTGATATGAATAAACTTATTCAGCCCAACCAACCGTTGACTCTTTTAGCTGAACCTTTAATCGAGTCCTACCAAACCGTGGGGGGTGCTGGATGAATCTCTACGTCAATATGTTGTTGGAGTGGTACGACGAACAAGCAAAAGCTCATATCGAGCGTATCTTGTGGATTGATCCCTCTAGAACAGATGTAGCAACAATTGAGATTAACGATCCGAAAGCTCTTCCAAAGTGGCAAAAGTGTAAAGACTTGGAGAATGTGATCGGCAATCAGGAAGCTCGCTTCTTGGAAGTCGATCCCTATGCTGAATTACTTCGCCCTGAAAATACGATTCCTGAACATTACCGCCAACATAGAGATGATGCCTGGGATGTTATTGAGTCCATCGTTAAGAGTGAGAATGTATTCGATCCAAGAGTACGAGGCCCTCTGGTAGAGGAAGCAGTTAAGCGCAGCGGGTGTTCTAAAGCCACAATATACAGTTATCTGCGACGTTACTGGCAAGGAGGACAGACAAAAAATGCCCTCTTACCCCTGTTTGACAAACGTGGTGGTAAAGGGAAAGAGCGTAAAAGTGATGGCCAAAAACGAGGTCGTCCTAGTAAGCTCTCACAAGTAACTAAGACAACGCTTGGAGTTAATGTTAATGCCGCCATCAAGAAAAAATTTCTACGAGGTCTCAAAACCTTTTATGAAAACCAAAACGGAAGAACCCTCAAAGATACCTATCAGCTAACACTAGAACGTTTCTTCCATAAAGGTTATGAAACGCGAGATGGGGTATTAGTTCCTGTCCTACCCCCTGCGACCGAATTACCTAGTTTTGCCCAATTCCGCTATTGGTACGAGAAAGAGCGAGATATTAGCCAGGAAAAAATAGCCCGTGAAGGCAAACGTCGCTTTAATCTAAGGCATCGAGCGGTTCTTGGAGATTCAACTCAGATGGCTTTTGGCCCTGGGTCAATTTATCAAATCGATGCCACTATTGGTGATATTTATCTGGTCAGTTTTCTAGATCGCAATCGCATCATCGGCCGCCCAGTAATTTATATCATCATTGACACTTTTAGCCGAATGATTACTGGATTAAGTGTCAGTTTGGAAGGGCCAAGTTGGTTAGGAGCCATGCTTGCTTTGGAGAATGCAACTACTGATAAGGTAGCTTTCTGTAAAGAGTACGGAGTTGAAATTAACCCGGAAGACTGGCCATGTCATCATCTGCCGGAAGCGATGTTGGCTGATCGTGGTGAATTAGAAGGCTATAACGCTGATAACTTAGTCAATGCTCTGAATATTAGAGTTTCTAACACACCTCCCTATCGAGCCGATTGGAAAGGCATCGTTGAGCGAAATTTTCGCCTCATCAACGACACAACCATTCATTGGATACCAGGAGCAGTCAAACGAACTCGTGAAAGAGGAGATAAAGACTATCGTCTTGATGCTGTTTTAGATTTGCAGCAGTTTCGCAAGTTGATGGTTCTTTGCGTCCTTGAGCATAACAAAGACCATCAAATGAATTGGTATCGGATGGATGAATTTATGATTCAGGATAATGTTGAACCCTATCCAGTTGACTTGTGGAACTGGGGTATCCAAAACCGAAGCGGTCATCTCCGTCAAATGACACCAGATATTGTACGTTTAAACCTCCTTCCAACAGCAGAGGCTTCCGTCACTGCTCGTGGAATTTACTACAAAGGGTTGTACTATACCTGCGAACTGGCTTTACGAGAACAATGGTTTGTCAAGGCAAGAATGCAAGGAAGATGGAAAGTTTCTATTGCTTACGAGCCTCGATCTCTTGACATTATCTACCTGCGGTTAAATGAAAGTAGACACTTGGAAGTGTGTCAACTTACCGAAGCCGATCAAAGATTCAAAGGACGAGATTGGCATGAAGTTATGGACTACTTTGAGGAACAAAAACAGGCTCAGGAAATAGCTAATACTCGTCAACAGCAATCAAAAGCTACTTTTCATGCTCAATTAGAGCATCTAGTTTTGGAAGCAACAGAACAAACGGAGAAACATCAGATTGGTCAGAGTAAGCGATCGCGCCTTAAAGATATTCGAGAAAACCGGAAACTAGAACGGGAAAATGAACGAGATGCAGGAGCTTGGAAACTGGGCAATGAGGAACTTCCTCCTCAACCCGGACAAGTAATTTCTCTACCGTCTGTTCCTCAATCTGAAGACAATGATGATGGTTATGTAGCGCCGCCTAAACCTATCGACAAATTACGTAAACTACGGGAGAAAAAGTGGAAAAATGACTAATAATTTTGCGATTCCATCACTTTTAGCATTTAAAGGGCAAGTTGTACCAGCCACCTATCAAGATCCGCAACTTTCTATTTATCGGAATAATCCACTAATCGAAGCATTACCTCCAATTTATTCCGAGGAGGAAACCATGAATTTTATGGCTCATTATCCAGATTATGCTGAGGAAGAACGCCAACTATCTAACCATCTACGCTTACATTTGGTGCAAAATATACAGCAATTTGTCGAGCCACTTCCAGTCCATTTAGATTTAGAACAGAGATTTTCGCGCATGATTCGGTCAGGTTATCGAGCTAGAAACCCGATTACTCCAGAATTTAAGACAAACTTTAACAAGCAATTAGATGCTTTAAGCTCTAATCGAACGTATCAGAGTAATTCCCATTCAACAGCTACAGGTTTTACTATCATCGGGATTAGCGGAATAGGAAAGACAACGGCTGTACGTTCAGTTCTTTCTCTCTATCCCCAAGTAATAACTCACACCCGTTATGCCCAACAAAATTTTACCTTAATGCAAATAGTTTGGCTGAATTTAGAGTGCCCCCATGATGGTTCTATCAAAGGACTTTGCCTCAACTTTTTCCAAGCGGTTGATGAACTTTTAGGCACAGAATATTTAAAAAACTACACTAAAGGCTATCGTACTGTCGATCAGTTAATTCCCGCAATGGCGCGAGTTGCTTCTATACACTGTATTGGTGTTCTTGTTATCGATGAAATCCAGCATTTGAGTGAATCTAAAAGTGGTGGTTCTCGAAAAATGCTCAACTTTTTTGTCCAACTGGTTAACACTATTGGGATTCCTGTAGTTTTGGTTGGTACATACAAAGCTATGTCAATTTTGAGTGGAGAATTCCGCCAAACTCGCCGAGGTAGTGGACAGGGAGACTTAGTGTGGGATAGGATGGCAGAGGATGAAATTTGGGAGCTATTTGTTGAATCCCTTTGGCGATATCAGTATGTTCGTAAATCTTGTTCTCTGACTCCTCAACTTTGCCATGCTCTCTATGACGTTACTCAAGGAATTACTGATTTTGCTGTCAAAGTATATTTGCTAGCTCAAGTAAGAGCAATCGTTACAGAAAAAGAAGTGATAACTGAGAGCATTATTCGGTCAGTAGCCGCAGATAGTCTTCGTTTAGCACAGCCTATTTTGTCTGCCCTAAGAACTAATAATATCAATATTCTAAAAAATGTTGAAGATGTTCATCCTCTTGACATTATTACTTACATTGAACAAGCTCAAAAAGACATTAGGGTTACTGGGAAAATAAGTTCTTCTCCTCTGATTAAAAATAAAATAGCAAATGAATTAATTCAAGAAGATACATTAGTTTCTGCTTCTAATTTAGAAAATTCGCAAATTGGTTTAGATTCAGATACTTCAATTGAGAATTCTAATAAAAAAAATCGGAAAAGCCGTCAGTCTACTTCAAAACCAGAGGGCTTAATACAAATTGTGGAGCATGGAACAAAATGTAAAACTGCTGCCTATGAAGCCCTAAAACAGGCTGGGTATGTTCGGCCTGCAACAGAGTATCTTTTAGAAGAGGTTGCTGTATGATTAGTTTTTTCCCCGATCCCTATCCCGATGAAATACTTTATAGTGTTTGCGCTCGCTATCAAGATCGAGTTAGGTATCCCAACCATGCGGCAACTATTCAACAATTGTTTGGTTCGAGTAGTGCGATCGCCACAATTGATTTACCTAATCGGTTAGGTTATCTAATTAGTGTTTTACCTCCAAGTCATAATTACACTGCCGATCAATTAATTGATGAGCATACCCTGCTACCTTTTTATCTTCCCTTTCTGCCCAAGGAACGTCAGAGCCATCTACGAGAGGACATGAAAGGTAAGGAAACTTCGGTAATCCACAGGCGTGCAGGAATTATGGCAAGTAGAGTAAAACAACCTGACTGGTTGAAGTTCTGTCCTGTATGTGCTCAAGAAGATAGAAAACAATTTGGGGAAACTTATTGGCATCGCCTTCATCAAGTACCTGGTGTAGAAGTTTGCTCAATACATGGTATTTTTTTGCACGATAGTTCCGTAAAGGCAAGGGACAGAGAAAATAATCATGAATTTGTTGCTGCTGAACAAGTGATCCCTAAGAAAACAGCAGTCCAGGCGCTTAATTTATCAAATCCTTGCCATAAAGTATTTTTCAATCTCGCTAGGAATGCACAGTGGTTACTTAGCCACCCAAATTTAAATTCTGACCTGCTATCAGTTAGGAAGCGTTATCAATCGCTATTAGCAGAAAAAGATTTAGCAACTTACAGTGGAATGAACCGTTTGCAGCAACTGATAGAAGCATTCTCAAAGTATTATAATGCTGAAATTTTACAGTTACTTCAATCGCAATTGGATGAGCAAAGTGAGCAAAACTGGTTGTTCCGTTTAGTACGTAGTACAAAGGGCTTTCAGCATCCGCTGCGTCATTTGTTACTTATAAATTTTCTACAATTGACTGCTGAAGAGTTTTTTCATATTTCGGAAGAATCTCAACCTTTTGGCAAAGGTAATTGGTTTTGTTTGAATCCCACCTGCTGCTACTTCCAACAATCTACGATTGAAGAGTACCATATTCGTTATGATTCCCATGATCGTAGCCCAATTGGTGTATTTAGCTGTCCGCATTGTCAGTTTACCTATCAACGTAAAGGGCCCGACAAAGATCCAGAAGATAAATATCGGTTTGGTCGAGTCAAGCTATATGGAAAGGTTTGGGATGAAACGCTGAAGATACTTTGGGAAGATTCAACCCTCAGCATGACTGAAGTAGCAGAAAAACTTGGGTTTGATTGGCGTACTGTTCAAAAACAAGCTGTGCGTTTAAACCTTAATTTTCCACGCTCAGGGCCTACGGCTAAAATGTCTCATTTACTCGTATCGCCCCTACAAAATCCGCAGGAGCCTAAAACAATATCACCAGATAAACTAGCCTCTTATAGGGAAGAGTGGCTAGATATTAGGAAAAATTATCCTGAAAAAGGACGCAGACAACTACAAATTGATTTTAGACGAGTTTATACATGGTTACGAAGAAACGATTTGGAATGGCTAGAACAACATTTACCAGTTCGTAAGGTGAAAAAATTACCTTCTTCTTATGGGGTGAACTGGGAAGAACGAGATGCTGAATTAGCTATAAAAGCTAAGCGCTCAGCAGAGCAGTTAAAGACATCCTCTGGTCGTCCCGCGCATATAACGATATCTTCTATTGGTCGGGATTTAGGTCAAAAAGGATTACTTCAGCATCAGCTTCATAAACTACCGCAAACTGCTCAGGTACTTACTGAAGTAGTGGAAACTTATGAGGAGTTTGCAATTCGACGTATCTGGTGGGCAGCAGATTGCTTTCGTAGTGAAGGAATTTATCCGAAGCGTACTAAGTTGTTATTACGAGCTAGTGTAAGCCAGAAAATAGCAACGACTCCACAAGTTAGCAGTGCTATTGAAGAAGCACTTCAATCCCTAGAAATTATTTAAATTTACAATGTAATATGATTGGCTTTTTTCCCGATCCCTATCCCGATGAACTGCTCTATAGTATCTGTGCAAGATACTCATATTTGACGCAGTATCCCGATAAAAAGCTTATAGTTAAAGAATTATTCGGAACCCGTACTGCTTTAGCAATTATTGACTTACCCGCTCATCTCAACAGTCTTTTGGCAGCTATACCTGTTGGACATAACTACAAAGTTGAGCAGCTAATAGATAATCACACGCTATTACCTTTTTACAGCCCATTTCATCCTCCAAATCGTATAAAACGTTTGCAGGATGATATGCAAGGAAATAACAAAACGTTGGTTTCAGGGCGTTTGGGTATCATGGCTAACAGTATTCCTTCCCCAAAGTTCCTGCGATTTTGCCCTGTATGTACTGAGGAAAATAAAAAGCAATTTGGCGATCACTACTGGCATCGTACTCACCAAGTTCCTGGCGTAGAAGTCTGCCCAGTTCATGCCGTCTTTCTAGAAAATAGTAATGCCCAAATATCACACCGGAAGACTCGCCATGAGTTTGTCTCCGCAGAGCAAGCAATACATTCAACTTTACGGCGCTCGTTAAATTTATCAAATCCCTCTCATATAGCTCTTTTAAAGATTGCTAGTGATGCTGCTTGGCTGCTAAATCAGCCCAATTTAATTTCTGGACTTGAATCCTTCCGGAATCGTTACATAAGGCTACTAGCCGATCGCGATCTGGCTACCCATAGTGGTAGGGTTCATACAAGTAGGTTGCTAGAGGCTTTCAAATACTATTACTCAGCTAATCTTTTAAACTTACTTCATTGTGAAGTCGATGATGACAGTCAACATAATTGGCTATTCCGGCTAGTTCGTTCTCCTAAAAGCGCACAACATCCCTTACACCATCTGCTGCTAATACAGTTTTTAGGACACACAGCCGAAACATTTTTTCAACTCCCTGAAGAGTTTCAGCCTTTTGGAGAAGGACCTTGGCCTTGCTTAAATCCCGTTTGCGATCGCTTCCGAAAAAGAAGTATTAAGCAATATCGTTTATCTTATAGCAAAGAAAATGGCAAACCTATTGGTACATTTGCCTGTATTTGTGGCTTTGTCCATTCTAGAATTGGCCCCGATCACTCTAATGAGCATTGGTATCAATACAGCCAAGTAGAATCTTATGGTCATGTCTGGGAATCAGCGTTGCACGAATTATGGGCAGATACAAACGTTAGTCTGCGAGCGATCGCACGTCATCTCGAAGTCGATCCTCGTACTATTAAACTGCACGCAACTCGATTACAGCTACCTTTCCCTCGTCCCACTAAAAGGCCCACAAACGAAATTCAACCTAAATATACTCCACACACAGATGCTTTTCCTGCAAGCACGGACAATGATTTGGAAAAGAATCGGATGGCATGGTTGACTCTCAAACACGAAAACCCTGACGCTGGAGGTAAAGAGTTAAGGAGCAAGTTACCTCGTGTTTATATGTGGCTGTACAGGAACGATTGCAAGTGGCTAAAAGCAAATATGCCCCCACGCCAAAAAGTAGTCAGTCCACCTCGCGTAGATTGGGAAACTCGCGATCGCCAGTGGTCAGAAGCAGCGAGATTGTCTGCGGAACGTTTAAAATATCCTGCTGGTAAGCCTGTACAAATAACTGTATCTGCGATCGCTAGAGAGATTGGTCAACTAGCGAATGTCCAGAAGCACCTCGATCGATTACCTCTAACGGCTCAAGTATTAGCTGAAGTCGTTGAAAATCGAGAAGAATTTGCTGTGCGTCGAGTGTGGTGGGCAGCAGAGTGTTTTCGTCAAGATCATATTTCTCCGCAAGAATGGCAACTGATCCGTCGAGCGAATCTGCGCCCAGAGTTGGTAGCAATACTGCCGGTAAAAGAGGCGATCGCTTTAGCGTTAGAATCTTTACAAATCTATTAATTGAAGCTATTACCAAAGCCTTTCTTCCCTTTATTGCTTGTTTTTTCGCATTGGTTTTCAAGTAACAACGCTTTGAAAGCGCTTTTAGCTTGAAGATGTTGCCGTGGAAGGTTCTCGAAGAAAAGGAAATGCAACTGACCTGATTCTTCACCTGCAATAATTGTTACTCCATCTGGGGCCACGGCACAGGAATGGAGTGTACTATCTCCGCTAAAACTAGAAATAACTGACCTACTTGCGAAGTCCCAAACTTTGAGAGTATGGTCGCGTGAAGTAGAGAGAATATACTTGCTATCTGGTGTAATAGCTACTGCTGTAACAGCAGCCGTGTGAGCATATAAGCCAAACAGCAAATCTCCACTCTTTAAATCCCAAACTATGATAGTGTCATCTTCTGCACCAGAGATAGCGTATTTTCCATCTGATGTCACTGTAACTGTTGTGACGTAGCTTCTATGTCCACTCAAAATGAACCGTTCAGCACCATTTTTTAAATCCCATACCTTAAGGTGTTTTTTATCAAAGTCAGAAATCACATATCGACTATCTGGTGTAACAGCGAGCGCACTAACATTTTCATCTTCAGTTGAAAAACTGCACCGTTGCTGTCCAGTTTCTAAATCCCAGATTTTAAAAGTTTTGTCTAGCGAGGCAGAGATGGCAGTTTGTCCATCTGAGGTTATTGCTATCGCCGTAATTCCCTTATCATGACCAATAAGAGTCTTACATAAGTGACCTGACAAATCCCAAATTTTAATAGTTGCGTCGTCGATCGCCTCCACCTTTAGCCGCTTGAGCGATCCCTCTACGGCTTCCTTGATGTGCTCCGGTCGGCTATTGAGTCCGGGTGAACCCTTCATGCCACGGGGATCGGAATTCGGACTGATGTCGAATCCAAATTTGGTGGCGATTACCACTTGGTCGCGGAAGGGAGCGAGGGCTTCACCCACCAACTCTTCGTTTAAGTACGGGCCGTAGACTTCGGCGGTGTCAAAGAATGTTATTCCGCGATCGACCGCAGCCCCCAGAAGAGCAGTCATCTCCTGTTTGTCTTTGGGCGGGCCATAGGAAAAGCTCATTCCCATGCAGCCCAGCCCGATCGCGGAGACTTCCAGATTGCTGTTGCCAAGTTTGCGCGTTTGCATTGTTTTTCTCCGTTGATGTGGAATTGATATTGTTCGCTGTCGATCGATCTCGTCGTTGTTAGTCGTTTTCGCGGAGATCGGGGTTCACCGTAGGGTCATCGATGCGAGACAGGGCGGTCTTATGACCCCAGCGAGGCCATAGATAGAAGAGGTTGAGGAGGATGAAGACCAGCACGGCCAGCCAGGGTAAGACCAGCGCGATCGCGGTGGCGATCGCATAAATGGCCGGTCCGAAGAGGAAGTGGCGATTGATTTTTCGGATCTTGGTTGGCGTGAGGTGGTTACCGATCAACCGATTCCCACGAGCCGCGTACCGCCACATGAGGTTGACGAAGATACCGATGACGGTCAAGATGCCACCGTAGAACGCAGCGGCAACCGACTGGTTGAGTCGATGCGGGGTATTATCCCCGGCACCTCTCAGTTAGATCTGGGCGTGCGACTTTCACCGCACCCAGCT